>NZ_JAAAYH010000196.1:0-16326 GCF_018035285.1 Streptomyces sp. MK37H
CTGCTCGCCGCCATGAACGCCAGCAACGGCGCCCTCGTCACCACCCTCTCCTGCGACGACCCCGCCACCTACGACCGCCTGGCCCCCCAGATCCGCGCCTTCAAGACCGGCCACGGCAAGCCCCGCTCCCGCGGCGACCGCGACGAGCTCTTCGGCGGCTTCGGCGCCTCCTGGCGCGGCGCCTTCGTCGGCGGCGACCTCCTGGTCCACGCCGTCACCGAGGGCCCGGGCCCCGAGCGCCTCCCCGGCAACTTCCCCGACTACCACCTGATGCCCGACTGACCACCCTCCGTGCCCACCCCCGCTTCCCCCCAGGTCGGCGCGGGGGTGGGCGCCCGGCATACGCAGGTGAAACGCACTCCGAAACCTTGGTATCGTGGTCCATGTCGCCGCGGCCGAGCCGCGGAGCACACCTGGTCCGGGTGGCGGAATGGCAGACGCGCTAGCTTGAGGTGCTAGTGCCCTTTATCGGGCGTGGGGGTTCAAGTCCCCCCTCGGACACCAGCCAAGGCCCCTGTTTATCAGGGGTTTTTCGCTTTTCTGGGCTGTGGCGTGACCAACCACGTGACCAACGGCCCAGCGAATCCCCAGGTCAGACCAGGGACGACAGGCCGAGTCGGCCCGCACCGGAGGCGGCCAGTCGGCGCGCTCCGTCCTTACGAGAGTGGCCGTACCGGGCCATGGTGTAGCCCGGCGAGTGGTGCCGGACGTTGGCGGAGACCTCTACGGGGTTCTCCCGGCCTCCAGATCGTTCGTGATCTTGCTGTGCCGCCAGTCGTGAATGCGGAAGTCCCCCCGGCAGCTTTAGAAGCCATCTCATTTGGCGAGTCTGCGGTAGCAGATAAGGGTGCAGGCAATGCATTCTGGGTGAGACCCTGCCTGAGGCTCAAGCGGTCTTCATCGAACGGAACGAGGAAGCGGACGCGCTCACAGTCGTCGCAGCCGAGCGGCCCCCTCCGACTGGTCGCCGATGCTTGTACTGCCCAGCCCGTGAAGCGGCCCGCCCCTCCCAAACGATCCAACAACCCCTTCCGTGATCTCCTCTAACCAACCAAAGAAAGTGCCCCGACCGGAGTTATCCGGTCGGGGCACGCGCATTTATCAGACCGGTAGAGAGGCAGGCAGAACCATTCGTGCGCGGTCATTCAGGTCGCGGGCGGCATGATTCTTTAGATGCGGTTTGATCAGTTTCAGCATGCTTTGCATTCGCTGATCAGCCCTCCCTGATTGGACTAGCGGGTAGTCGTCAAGCGCGCTGTGCCAAGTGGCACATGCTGCTTCCACATGTCCTATAGCGATTTGCCGTTCGGCCAGAATGGCCCGCTCCTTGACGCGAGTGCGCCGATAAACGTCATACCTCAATCGGTCTGACTGCTTCATTGCTTCGACTGCACCAGTCACATCACCAAGCTCATAGCGAACCTGGCTGGTGTGATAGTTCAAGGCCGCCGGATCATATGACCCAAATGCTTTCTGTTGAGACTCGGCCTTATCCATGGCGGTTTCTGCTTCCCGAAGGTACATGAGCGCCTTGGTCTTTTCGCCAATCTGCGCCGAAGCGTGCGCCTGTTGGCCAGCAAGAAATGCCCGCATCCTGGGACCGGCCTTGGGGGAAGCGGCAGCAGCGGCATCGGCAAGCCTCATCGCGGCCCTGCCATGCCCCAGATCAACTGCCTGAACGCTCATACCTCGCAGCGTGGTGCAGTAAGTTAGGTGATCCTCCGAGGCTCCAGCCAATTCCAAAGCCTTCAAGTAATACTGCTGCGCCAAACCGTGAACACCTTCATCCACGGCCATGTACCCGGTGAGGTAACACAGGTCCGACGCAGCCGACATCATCGCTTTACGGACTTCTTCCGTGGCGTCGGCCTGAAGGTATGGAGTCACCGTATTGACAAGGAATGCTGCGGCCATGGGGCGTGCGTGTCGGCCACCGAACTGATCATCAAGCTCTGAGATCCGTTCGGTCATGGCCACGACCGTATGAACGTCGGGCATCCCTATGCGCTGCACCCGCCCTGTCTGAATGGCTTCCATCCGGCCTACAACGTCAGGCCAGTTGGGCACAGTCAACGCGACAGAGAAGAGGCTCACGCCAAGGACACTGCGGCGCGAGGGGTCCATGTCCTGCCTCCCCAAGTCGATCAACGCCTCAACGGTACCCAGGCGTGCGTTCGACTCGTCAGCAGGCAGGGGGAACCCTGCCTCAGTGTGCGTGATCGGGCGGCCCAGCTTGCGGGCGAACGCCTCCAGGATCAGCGGTCGGGCAGCCTCTTTCGGCATGTGTCCCTGAAGCCACTGATGAGCGGATGGTTCCCGGTACTTCTGCGGCGTTCCGCGTTCCGTGCCGATGCGGTTGACCTCCTGTGCGAGCCGCCGCAGCGTCCACCCGGTCTCTCGGAACAGCCGTTCCAGGCCCTTGTTCGGCTTCCGCTCACTCACTCGGCGCTCAACTCCTCAGCTAAAGCAGGCGCTTAAAGCTCTTAAAAACGGCCGCTCTTGCCACGGTACCGCGATGCGTAGCGGAGCGGTTGCCTAGAGCGAGAAGGACCCCCGCGACCGTGCGACCGGTCCGGGGGCGTGGTCAACGCTGCGAAGGAGCGTCAACATGAGAGAGCGTATCGCCCGATCCATGAGGCCATGGCTGCGGAGGTTATTCCCCGCCACCGGTCGCCATCGGACAACCGATGCCTCAAAGCCCACACCGGCACGCGTCGCCGTGCCCGTACCCGCCTCGACCTGTGCGCCTGTCTGTATCGCGGACTCGCCCACGCTTCAGCTCCCGCGTATCCCGACTGAAGACCGTTTACCGATCGCTTGGGACACCGACCCCGTGCCGTTGTACGTCCTCCGGCACGAGCGGCAGCGAGCTTTGGGGGTCTCGCGGTGAGCGCGATCGAGCCTCCAGCCCAACCGCAGGAGGCGCAGCAAGAGGCGCCCAAGCCCTCAACTCAGAAGGAGTTGGACCAGCGTGCTGAGACCCTGAAGAAGAAGATCGACAAGCACCTTGGGCGCGGAGGGCGGACCCGATGATCTCTTGTGCCACGTGTGCCCGGCTGAAGCAGGAGAAGGCAGAGGCCATGGAGGCCGGTGACTATCGACTGGCCGCCGACCTTGAACTGAAGATCCGGCACCATCCGGACGGTCACACGATGCCTCCGTTCGGACCTCGATGGGGGTGGATCGGGTGAACGAGCCAACGCCGTACAAGGGACCCCATCCAGGCGAAGAGGCTTACGACGCCGCCACGGGGCGCGTGGGCGTTCTTCAAGCCGTCTGTGACGTCGATGAACTCTTCTTCGATCACCAGATGCCGGGCCCACTCGTCGCGTTTCTCCGCCCACAGAGGGGCGGACAGGAGTGGATGACTGACTCCAGGAACGTCCAGTTCCCCAACGAGGCACGGCCGCATCCCGACTCCGGCGACGAGTAGCCCTGACCCATCCCATGACTCCACCCGCCGGACGGTGTTGATCCCCGCCTGGTGGGTGGGTGAGCCCCCGCCCCGATCGTTCGCAACAGGAAGGGCTAGCGATCGGGGCGGGTCAGCAAGTGCCATGCACCACTCCAACCAGGGAGGGATCACAGCAATGACAGCAGTAGTGAACGAACAGCGGACCGGCCGCTCACTGGTCAGCGAAGAGTTATTCGGTAGCCTCGCCCACTTCGTGGGCACCCACAACACAGGTCGGCCGCGTGGTCCTGCTTGTCGATGGAGGCGCCCTCGACCTGCAGGAAGAAGCCGTTCTTGGAGTGCTTCTGCTTGGCCTCCGGCAGTTGGATCGCCTTGGTGGCGGAGTCGGTCGGGCACGGCGTGGCCGCCGGGCGGTTGGGGTTGGAGGTCACACACCGCTGAGGGGCCGTTCCGCCGACCGCGGCCGCCTTGCCGGTCCATTCCACCGGAACGTTGCCGGAGGCGAACAGGCCCAGCACGGGTTTGCCGGGCTTGGCGTTCTTCATGCCCGCGTTGTCGGTGACGACCTGGTAACCGAGCTTCTGCGCCTGCTCGGTGACGGTCATGCCCTTGAACGTGCCGTCGGTGACCTTCTGGTCGAACCGCGCCTTGCCGTCGCCGAGGAGGACGTCGACCTTGTGGTTCACGGACTGTTCTGCGATCGAGCCGGGGCCGCCCGCGGCGATCGTGCCGGCGGGGCACTTGGCCATGTCGGCCGGGCCCTGGCAGGAGCGGTCGGTGGCGTGGGAGGCGAGCACCGCGGGGGTGGCGTCGGTGAGCTCGGAGGTGGTGACGCTGCCGGTGGCGTACCCGTGCCGCTGGCGACGGAGTCGGTGACGTAGTCCGGGGTGCCGTCGGCGTGGACCGCGTAGGTGGTGTAGGCGCCGGTGAGCGGGAACTTGTCCAGGTTCAGCCGGCCGTCGGCCCCGACCGTGTAGTCACGGGCCAGCGTCATCTCCGAGTCACCCATGCCGTCGCCGATCAGCAGGATGACGTTCTTCGCCTTCCCGCCCGCGATGGCGCTCCGGGCCTGCTCCTTGCTGTCGAAGGCGCCGGCGGAGGTGGTGGCGGCCACGGCGGCAGCGGCGACAACCGTGGCCGTGGCGAGGGTGAGGTGACGACGGGAGGGTCTGTGCACGGGAGCAACTCCTTGAAGCGTCAGGAGACAGGTGCTGATGCCAATGGATCCCAAACCATCAGCTGTTGGTGAACCGATGGGAAAGCTTTGGCCCGTCCCTATTTCCCCCGCATGGCGCGGACGGCGTGTGCCCTGGGCTCGGCCGACTCGGCCCTAACTAACTTGCGTGTTGGCTAACAAGTTTATACGCTGCTCATCATCCAGAAGGAGGTTTTGATGATCGAGATGGATGAGCGGGCCCTCGAAGCGCTGCTGGCCGAGGACCCCGGCGGCCCCGTGGTGATGCTGAACCTGCTGCGGTTCCGCCCGGACGGTGGCCGCGAGAGCTACCAGCGCTATATGGAGGCGCTGGGCTCGGAGATCCACGCGCGGTACGGACTGCGGGTGGAGTACCTGGGGGACGGCGGTCGTGCCCTGGTCGCCGAAGACGGGCAGGCATGGGACACGGTGCTCCTGGTGCGCTACCCCAGCCGCCAGGCGTTCGCCGACATGGTCCGTGACCCCGACTATCGGGCGGTGGCCCATCTCCGCGCCGAGGCGCTGGTGGAATCGGTCCTGCAGCCCACCGTGCCGCTCCAGGGCGGTGTGATCTGATGCCCGCGGTCTTCGTACACGGCAATCCCGAGACGGCGGCCGTCTGGGATCTCCTGGTCGCGGAGTTGGAGGCCGCCGGCGCGGCCCCGGCCGACCTGATCCGGCTGTCCCCGCCCGGGTTCGGCGCGCCGCTGCCTGCCGGGTTCGGGGCGACCGTCCGGGAGTATCGCGACTGGCTGATCGGTGAGCTGACACGCTTCGCCGAGCCCGTCGACCTGGTGGGCCACGACTGGGGCGGCGGGCACGTCCTCAACGCGGTGATGAGCCGCCCGGACCTCGTACGCAGCTGGGTCAGCGACACGATCGGGATCTACGATCCCGACTACGTCTGGCATGAGCTCGCCCAGCGGTGGCAGACACCGGGAGTCGGCGAGGCCGATGTGGCCGAACGCTTCGGCGCGCCCCTCGAGCGGCGGATCGCGACGCTCGTCGAGCGGGGGATGGGCGAGGCGGTGGCCGAGCGGGTCGCCCAGGGCCAGAACGAGGCGATGGGCCGGGCCGTGATCGCGCTCTACACCTCCGCCACGCGACCGGTGATGACCGAACTCGGCCGGGACCTGGAGAACGCGGCCCAGCGGCCGGGGCTCGTGCTGCTCGCCACCGAGGACCACGTGGTCGGAACCGTCGAGCAGCGGCGCCGCGGCGCGCGCCGGGCCGGTGCCCGGGTGGACGTCCTCGACGGCCTGGGCCACTGATGGATGACGCATGACCCGCGCCGTGGTGCCGAGGTTCTCACCCGCTTCTGGGCGTCGCTGGACCGCGGGTAGCCGCACAGACGTGGATGCCGCACATGCGACGGTGCCGTCCCCGCACTGCCGATCCCGCCGATGGATCAGGGCGGGGGCGTGGCGGCCGCCTCACTCACACGGGTAGAACGAAGCGCGGCTCACGCCCCCGGTGGCGGCTCAGGGCCACATCAGCTCATGGCGCCATGCGCCCGGGCCGGCGGTGGTGTCCCTGCGGTATGCCACCCGGTGGTGCACCCGGTCGGCGCTCGCCGCCCAGAACCCCGCCTCGGTGAGGGGAATGGCGTACTTCATGGCCGACTTGACCAATGCCGCGGTGACGGCGTTTCCGATGGCCGCCGCCGCGAGCGATGCCGCCCGCGTCAGACCGGCGGGGCGCCGCAGTTCGGTGAGCACGAGGGCGGCACCGATCCCTCCGGTGACCGCGAGCGCGGGCAGCCACCAGATCCCGGGCCGCGAGCAGAGCGAACATGGTCGACAGCAGAATCGTCACCATGGGCACCACTCCCGGGTTCGCGCTTCTTCGTCGCGGTGCGCTCCCTCGGCCCTTCGGACAGATTACGCCTCCCGGGGGAGCGCGCGGATCGCGCGCGGCGTGGTCATGAACTCCGAATGGTTGTCCTCGAGGCGGGAGAGATGGTCGAGCAGAACGCCCTCGCGCAAGGCCCATGGGCAGATGGAGAGGCGCTTCACCGCCATGACCTCCATGGCGGCCTCCGCGACAATGGCACCGGCCAGGCATTGACGCGCCCTGGAGGCGGAGATGCCACGCAGCTTCGCTCGCTGCCCGTCCGTCTTGACCGCGAGCCGTGACACCCAGGGCACCAGCTCCTTACGGCTGACACTGTGGACCGCGGGCAGACCGTTGCCGGGCTGCGGGGTTCCGGCGAGGCGGGCCAGCTGGGTTAACGTCCTGGACGTGGCGACGCAGGAGAGGGGCGCGGGCTGTGCGCGCAGTTCGGCGGTGGCCTGTCCGAGGGCGGAGCGTACGTGCCGGCGCAGCGCCTTGACGTCCCGCTTCTTCACCGGCGTGGCATCGGGCAGATGGTGGCGGGTGAGCCGGTCGGCTCCCAGCGGCAGGGAAATGGCGAGGGCGGGGTCCGTGCCGCTTCCGCAGGCGATCTCCAGGGAGCCACCGCCGATGTCGAGCAGCAGTATCCGCCCCGCCGACCAGCCGAGCCAGCCGCGTACCGCCCTGAACGTCAGCCGTGCCTCCTCCACGCCGCTCATGAAACCCACGCGGATACCGGTGGCGGCCTCGATCTCGTCGAGCACCGCGTCCCGGTTGGTCGCGTCCCGCACCGCCGAGGTGGCGAAGGGGATCAGGTGGTCGACGTGGTGGGCGGACGCGGCCGCGGCACTCGCGGTGACGGCGCCGACCAGGGACCGGATCGCCTCGCGGGGGATCACCCCCTGGCGATCGGTCGCGTCGGCCAGGCGGACCGGCTGTTTCCACGAGGTCACCGGCTCCGGGGGGCTACCGGGGAACAGGTCGGCGATCTTGAGATGGACGGTACGGGATCCGATGTCGAGCACTCCACAGCGCATCCGTGATGAGTGCCCCTACCTGACATATTCCAGACGTCGGATGATCGCGCGCTGTCCGGGGACCCGGCGGTGTTCCGGGCTTCCGGGCCCGCTCCGGGCCCGCTCCACGGTTACTGCTCCGAGCCCGCTCCGGGCCCGCTCCACGGTTACTGCTCCGAGCCCGCTCCGCGCCGTGACCTCGGCGGCCTGCGGCGGTGGCTGGTGTCGCACCACGGGTAGCGCGCGCTGCGGCCGCACAGGCATACGGCCGCCATGAAGCGGTCGGAGCGCACCACGCTGCCATCGGGCAGGGTGACCTCGACCGGTCCCTCGATCAGCATCGGGCCGTCGGTCCCCATCCGCACGCTCACCGCGAGATCACATGTGTCGTTCGGCACGGATCACCACCAGCTCTTCCTTCGTCTCGCCCGGGGCGATCAGCCCATGGGCCTCCAGCCAGGGGGCCTGCTCGCGCAGCACCGGCCCGAACGGGATCGTGCGGCGGTCGGCCACGGCCGCCCGCAGCCCCGCCCCCGCCAGCTCCAACCGCTCCACCGTACGATCCGGGCCGCACAGCCCCGAGTGCACCAGGAGCAGCACCCCGCCGGGACGCAGCAGCGGTGGCGCGTCGCGGCAGATCCGGTCGACCACCGCCCGCCCGTCGGCACCGGCCCGCCAGGCCACGCCACGGCCTCGGCGGATCCGCCGCCCCGCCACCGGCACATACGGCGGATTGGCCACGATGAGATCGAACCCGCGGTCGGCGACCGGTGTCAGCAGATCGCCCTGGAGGACACGCACCGGCAGCCCTTTGAGGCGGGCGCGCAGCCATGTGGCGCCCACGGCGAGCGGTGAGACATCGACCGCGGTCACCTGGGCCGCACCGCGTCCGGCCGCGGCGAGGGCCAGGACCCCGCTGCCGGTCCCCACGTCCAGCACCGCCGTCTCGGCCGTGATGTCCTCGCGCAGCAGGGCCTCGGCCAGTAGCCATGTGTCGTCCTGCGGGGCGTACACACCTGGAGGCGTCTTGAACACCATCAGCGGCGAGTACCCCCGGCAGAGCGTGACGTGCGCGGGCGATGTCCGAGAAGGGTCACAGGCCGTCCCGGGGCAGCGTCTCGTTCCAGGTGCGCGAGAAGACCCGCCGGTCACCCTCGTAGCCGTCCAGCGTGGCATCCACGAAGAACTCCGTTTCGCTGGAGCGCAGCACCGTGCTCGTCACCACCCGCACATCCCAGTCGTCGCGGTGGAAGCGCATGGTCCAGGTCGACTCGCCACCGACTGAGGTGAAGTCGTCCGCGACCGCCGTATAGCGCTCGTACGCGCGGCGGCCGACGTCCAGCCCGATGTCGTCGAAGCGCAGCGTGCCCGCGTCCTTGACGATCTCCAGCTCGGACCGGTAGCCCACCAGGTCGCGCTTGACGTCCCAGCGCTCCTCGTGGGGTGTGATCCGGGTGGTGGCGGCGGGCGGCGTGCCCTCGGGCTCCCCGAACGGGCGCTGGGGCCGGTCCTCGCCCGCGGAGGCCCGGCGAAGCGGCAGCGTGAGGGCGCTGTCGGCCTCGTACACGGTCAGCAGCGCCGGCCGGGGCGGGGGCCAGGCGAGCGGCCAGTACGACGTGGACAGCGACAGCCGGATGCGGTGGCCGGGCGGGAACGCCTGGGCCACGCCGTTGAGCCGCACCCGGGCGCGGTAGCGCCGGCCGGGCTCCAGGGGCTCGGGGTCGCCGATGGTCTCGCGGTGGGCGATGTTGAGCAGACCGTAGGTGATCCGGGTGGCGCGGCCGTCCGGAGCCACATCGGAGAGCCGGGCGGCGACCATGGCGACCGGTTCACTGGCCGACAGCTCCAGCTCGACGGAGGGCGAGCCGAGGATCTCCACCCGCTCGGTGAGCGGATCGGTCTGGAACACCAGCGAACCGCCGTCCTCCTCCCGCTGGTCGTACGGCAGATCCGGAGGCGCGTTGTACGAGGCCCATTTACCCGCGAACTGGCCGACGGACAGCGGCGATTGGACGGTCAGCGGCTCGCCCCGCGCCTCCTGGCCGGGAGGTGTGTCACCGGGGTCGGCGATGCGATATCCGGTGAGCGGGTGCACCACCGGCTCGACGTTGGGGGAGGGCCACCGGGGCTCGGCGATCCAGCGGCCGGGGCGCTCCTCGTAGGCGGTGGACGGGGGCACGCTGTCCTGCATCCACGTCCACAGCATGGGCCCGTCCATGACGCCGTTGTCCACGCCCTTCAGCCAGTGGTCCCACCACCGCACCACCTCCTGGAGATAGCCGACGGCCGGGCCCGGCTCGCCCAGATGCGGGTACTTGTGCGACCACGGCCCGATCAGGCCCTTGCGTGGTACGTCCAGATTGCCGAGCAGCCGGGTCACGGCGTTGGAGTAGCCGTCCGCCCAGCCGCTGGAGGCCAGCACGGGGCACCGCACGGCCTGGTAGTCCTCGCACACCGAGGCATGCCGCCAGTAGTCGTCGCGGCGCTGGTGGCGCAGCCACTCCACCACCCAGGGGCGGGCGTTCTCCAGCCGCTCGTGCCACATCCCGCGCCAGCGCTCGCCGACCACCACCGGGTCCGGCGGGCAGGTGGCGTAGGCGAACATCGTGCCCGCCTCGGCGAGGTTGTCGGACAGCAGCGCACCGCCCATGTAGTGCATGTCATCGGCGTACCGGTCGTCGGTGAAGGAGGCGATGACGATGGCACGCAGGCTCGGCGGTCGCCGGGCGGCCACCTGAAGGGCGGC
This sequence comes from Streptomyces sp. MK37H, assembly GCF_018035285.1. Classification (NCBI taxonomy): domain Bacteria; kingdom Bacillati; phylum Actinomycetota; class Actinomycetes; order Kitasatosporales; family Streptomycetaceae; genus Streptomyces; species Streptomyces sp. MK37H. The sequence goes on from NZ_JAAAYH010000196.1 coordinate 10,206, forward strand.
GAAGGCGCCCCAGGAGATGCCCATCATGCCGGTGGCGCCGTCGCACCAGGGCTGCTCGGCCAGCCACGCCAGGATCTCCTCCGCGTCCGTCTGCTCCTGCCCCAGGTATTCGTCCGTCAGCACCCCCTCCGACTCCCCGGTGCCCCGCAGGTCGACGCGGACACAGGCGTAGCCGTGACCGGCGATGTAGGGGTGGTGGACGGAGTCCCGCACGGAGGTCAGATCCCGTTTGCGGTAGGGGATGTACTCCAGCACCGCGGGCACCGGCTCCTCGTCCGAGGACGTGGGACGCCAGACGCGCGCCGACAGGCGAACGCCGTCGGACATGGGGATCGTGATGTGTTCCTCTTCCTTCGTGGCGCACGGCAGATTGCTCACGAGGCGCATAGGCCGACATGCTCCTTCCCTGGTGGCCTTGGTGGCCTTGGTGGCCTTGGTGGCGGCCCTGTTGACAGGGGTGCACGGGTGCCCACGGACGCGACCGGCACACCGGCGGTGTCCGTGGCGCCTGTCGCGTCCGCGGGCGGTCGGGGCTCAGCCGTGCTGCTCCTGCCGGGCGCCCGGGGTGGTGGCGTCGAAGAGGAGGTTCAGGGCGGCGACAGCGCGGTCGTACTTCTCGCGCAGGTCCTCCTCGCTGTCCCCGCCGGTGAAGATGTGGGCGAGTTCGAAGCTGTAGCTGTCCTGCTGCTCCAACTGCGACAGCCGCTGTCCCTCCTCGGGGACCACATCGATCCGTACGCCCGGAAGCTCGCGCTCGATGCGCTCGATCTCCTCGTCGGCGGGGGCGTCATGGACCACACCATCGGCGAACCACCGGTAGTACCACTTGGCGGCCATCGCGTAGGGGCCTTCGCGGTACGGCAGGGCGGGGTCCTCGCCGAGGGCGAGGCTGAGCATGCAGTGGTGGTTGGGCACCCCGTCGACATAGGCGAAGAGTTCGGCGTGCGACTGGGAGTGCCGGGGGTTGATCTCCAGGAGGTTGATCTCGTCCGTAGCGGCGTCGTAGAAGTACTCGATGCTGAACGTGGCCCCGTCCATGCCGATCTGCCGCATCACCCGCCGCGAGATGTCATGCAGCCGCCGGATCACGGGCTCGGGCAGCGCGGAGGGGTACTGGTGGCGCAGAAAGGACGAGCTGTCGGGATAGTCGATGGAGTCCAGCACACCGTAGACGGTGACCTCGCCCTGGTGGACATAGCCCTCCACGGCGACCTGCACCCCGCTCAGCGCCTCCTCCGCGAGGCACACCTGACCGCCCACACCCTCCATCTCCGGCGGGAGCTCAAGCCGTTCGAGGACGGCGTCGAAGGGCTTGCCGACGCGGCCGATGCCCTCACGGATCCGGCTCACCGCGGTACGGAACTCCTCCTCGTCCTTGACCGAGAAGGCCAGCTCCGAGGAGTACGCGAGGGCGGGCTTGAGCCACATCGGGAAGCGGACGCCCTCCGGCGGCCGCGGGTCCCGCGCCTCTAGATCCACCCGGCCGAACCGCGGATGCTCCTTGATCACCTTCCGCTGTTCCAGTCGGCTCCAGTACTTGTGCTCGCACTTGACCACCGACTCCAGGCTGGTGCTGCGGGTGCCGTGGCGCTCGCTGAGAATCGGCACGAGTGTGCTCACCGGGAAGTCCCAGTAGCCGACGATCGCGTCGATGCTGCCCTCAAAGGCATCCAGAACATCTTCCGCCTTCGCGATCAGGTCCGCCAAGGACACCTCGCCGCTCTGCAGATCCTCGACCGTGAGCAGGTGGTGGAGCCGGAACCGGCCGGCACCGGGCCCGCTTTCCAGGATGGGCACATTGGCCTCGTCCAGGCCAATCACAAAGATGTTCTTCTCGTCCACGGGCGTGGTCCCTCCCTGCGCCGACGTTTTCCGGCGTCCTGAGTACCCGCTTGCGGGCCGCCAATCCTGACGGGGCATCCGATGCGACCGCTGCGAAAAACACCCTGTTTAGCGTCCGCATCTCGGGTACCCGCCGCCCCAGAAAGATGGAAACTCCGCGAATAAGGAGGAACCAGTCATGGCTGACAACCCCGGTAACTTCGCCAACGACCCGAAGCGGGCTTCGGAGGCCGGTCAGCGGGGCGGTCACGAGAGTGGTGGCAACTTCGCCAACGACCCGCGGCGTGCCGCGGAAGCCGGTCAGAAGGGCGGCCACCAGAGCGGTGGCAACTTCGCCAACGACCGGGAGCGCGCCTCGGATGCCGGTCAGCGGGGTGGCCACGAGAGCGGTGGCAATTTCGCGAACGATCGGCAGCGGGCTTCGGAGGCCGGTCAGCGGGGCGGTCACGAGAGCGGTGGCAACTTCGCCAACGACCCGCAGCGTGCCGCGGAAGCCGGTCAGAAGGGCGGCCACCAGAGCGGTGGCGGCCGGACCGGTAGCTGAGCCGGCGGTGTGAAGTGAGGCGGGCAGGAGCCACAGCCCTGCCCGCCCTGCGAGACCGGTGGGCCCGACGCCACGGCGAACGGCCCACCGGTCTTCGTACGGCACGGCCCACCGGTCTTCGTGTCGTGTCTTCCTGTGGGGGGGGAGAGCTGTTACGGGGTGGTGGGTTCGTTTACCCTGTCGCTCGCTCGAACGGCGAGAGACGGGGTGACGGGGAGCATGTCCCGACCCGACCATGACCATGACCATGGTCGATTGGCGGTTCCACAGCCGCAAGGACAAGATGCCACCTTCAGCGACTCCCTCATCGCATCGGAGGTCAACCACCTGGCGTTCAGCTCGGACGGCAAGACGCTCGCCACCCCCTCCGAATACGGACTGTTGCTGTGGAACGTGGCCACCCGCAAACCACGCGCCATCCTGTCGAGCAGCGCGGAGGGGGCAGCCAACGTGATCCAGGAGGTGGTCTGCTGCGGTTGACCCTGACGCAGGGGCAACCTCGCAACATGGTCGGCATGACGACGACGCAGCACTTCACGGTCCACCACGACGGCGTCACGATCCCGGCGTCCCGTGGCGGCCGGGGACGGCCACTGGTCCTGTGCCCCGGCCTCAACTCCACCCAGGCCGACCTGCACGAGCTGATCGAACTCCTGCGGCGCGACCACGACGTGGTGACCTTCGACCTCCGGGGCCATGGCCTCGCCTCCGCCGCCGACCGGTACTCCTTCGACGCGTTTCGGAGCGATCTCTTCGCCGTGCTGGCGGAGTCGGGACGCCTTCACCTCCCCTCGCCGCCCGTGTTCGTGGGCTACTCGCTGGGCGCGGACCTGGCCGTGCACTACGCCTCCGAGTGCCCCGACGCCGTTGCCGGGCTCGTCCTCATCGACGGGGCGAACCCTCTGCCCGAACCGTTCATCACCGACGCCGACCTGCCGGAGTTCCGCGCGATGGCGGAGGATCCGGCCATGTGGCGGGAGATCGAGCGGGCCAGGGGCACCGCGCGGCAGGTGTCGCTCAGCCCGCAGGACATCCTCGATCTGCAGGTGGAGATGGATGTGGTGCGGGCCGGAATCCTCGACCGGTACCGGAAGATCGACCGCCCGATCCACATGATCATGTCGGCCGCGATCGCGGGCGACAGCACCGAAGGGCGTGCGCCCCGGCACAACCGGCTCTGGCGTGCGGGCATCGACCGGCTTGTGCACGAGCGGCCGGACACCTCCGCGACCTGGTTGAACACCGGCCACCGGCTGGTCTTCACCCACGCCCGGGAGATCGCGGAGATCATCCGGCGCCACCCGGCCGACGAGGTGGCTGCATAAGCGGCTTCCAGGAGACTGGTCCGATGCTGACCATCGGCGAGCTGGCGTCGTACGCCGGAGTGACCGTGCGCGCGGTGCGGCACTACCACGCCAAGGGGCTGCTGCCCGAGCCGGAGCGGGACCACTCCGGCTATCGGCGGTACGGCGCCGACGCCGTCGTCGAGCTGATCAGGATCCGGACCCTCGCCGAGGCCGGGGTTCCGCTGGCACGCGTACGGGAGCTGCTCCGGGCCGGTGAGGAGGAGTTCGCCGCGGCGGTCGCGGAGATCGACCAGCGGCTGCGGGCGGAGATCCGGGAGCGGCAGCGGCACCGCGCGCGGATCGCCCGCCTCGCCGCCGGGGACAGCCTGGCGCTGCCCCCGGAGGTGGTGGAGTTTCTCGACCGGCTGCGGGCGCTCGGGGTCGACGAGCGGATCGTCCAGGTGGAGCGCGACGGCTGGATCCCGCTGGCCGCGCACGCACCCGAGCGGGTCCCGGAGTGGATGGCGCGCAAGCGGGAGCAGATCGCCGACCCGCGGTTCATCGGCTTCTACCGCACCCTCGGCCAGGCGCTCGACCGCGCCGACGACGATCCACGGCTGGCCGGGCTGGCCGGGCTGGCCGACGAGCTGGCCGCCTACCTCACGGGGATGGCCGAGGAGCGGGGCGAGGACTACATCGACGACGCCGAGATCGAGCCACCGCTGGTCAGGGTGATGGACACCCTGGCGTTCGACACCATGCCGTCGGCCCGCCGGCTGATCGAGCTGCTGAGGCAGCGGGGCTGGACCGGCTGGACCAAGGTCGGGCGCGTGGACCGGGGTGCGGCCGGAACACGGGGGGTTCGGCAGGCGGGGCCGAACGGGTGAGGATGGGCGCATGACCGCCACCTCGCGCGCCCATTCGTTCAACGCGGCAGCCGCCCAGTACGCCGCGAACCGCCCCTCCTACCCGCCCGCCCTCTTCGACGCCGTCGAGGAGCTCGCCGGGCGCCCCCTCGCGGGCGCCCGCGTCGCCGACGTCGGCGCGGGCACCGGAATCGCCACCGCCCTCCTGCGCGGGCGCGGCGCCGATGTGATCGCCGTCGAGCCGGGTGCGGGCATGGCGGCCCAGTTCCGCCGGAGGCTTCCGGACGTGCCGATCGTCCGGGGCGACGGCAACGCCCTGCCCCTCGCCGACGCCTCCCGCGACCTGATCACGTACGCACAGTCCTGGCACTGGACCGACACCGACCGGTCCGTTCCGGAGGCGCTGCGCGTGCTGCGCCCGGGTGGCGCGCTGGCGGTCTGGTGGAACACCACCGCTTTCGATGTGCCGTGGATCGCCGCCCAGGCCGAGCGCGTCGCGGCCCACTCCGGAGTGGAGCCGGCCGCTCAGGGGCGTCCCGACGACAGCCGCGCCGTCCGGCTCGCGGGCCTCTCCGGTCTCCGCGTCACCCGCCGCCATGTGCGCTGGAGCCGCGTCGTCCCCCTCGACACCCACCTGGCCAACATCACCAGTCACTCGGCGTTCCTCGTCCTCGGCGAGGCCGGTACCCAGGCGTTTCTCGCCGCCGAGCGCGGTCGGCTGCGCGAGCTCTTCCCGGACGAGAAGGTGGAGGAGACCTATCTGGTGGACCTACTGGTGGCCGCCCGTCCCTGAGCCTTCGCCCTGGCTCTCCTCCTGGGCGTCGACGTTGGGCGTGATGGCGTCCCCCGACTCGCCGTAACGGCTGTCCTCCTCGTCGCCGGTCACCTGTGTCTCGGCCTCGGTGATCTCCGCCTCGACCTCCTCGGCCGCCGTCCGGGCGCCCTTCTTCTCTCCGCTCATGATCGTGTCCTCCCTCGGCGGGCCACCGCGTTCCCGGGCGGGCCGCCGCATGCGTACGTGCTGCCGACCGGCGGCCGGGTGCCCCGGCCGACCGTGACCCATGCCGCCACGTTTACCGGCCCGGTCGACGGCTACTCATGTGAGGTGCTTCGTGCAGCACTACTGAGGAGGCGCCGTGGCTCAGGTATCGGATTTCGTGCTGGCTCGGCTGCGGGAGTGGGGGGTGGCGCGGGTCTTCGGCTATCCCGGGGACGGGATCAACGGGCTGCTCGGGGCGTTCGACCGCGCCAAGGGCGACCCTGAGTTCATCCAGGTCCGGCACGAGGAGATGGCCGCGTTCATGGCCTGCGGCCACGCCAAGTTCACCGGCGAGGTCGGAGTCTGCGTCGCCACCTCAGGGCCCGGCGCCGTCCACCTGCTCAACGGCCTGTACGACGCCAAGCTGGACCACCAGCCGGTGGTCGCCATCGTGGGTCAGCAGAAGCGGCTCAGCCTGGGCTCGCACTATCAGCAGGAAATCCACCTGGACCGGCTGTTCGACGATGTCTCCGAGTACTGCGAGCTGGTCACCCACCCCGGCCAGGCACGGCATGTCATCGACCGCGCCTTCAAGACCGCGCTG
>NZ_JAAAYH010000197.1:0-16251 GCF_018035285.1 Streptomyces sp. MK37H
TGGTCTGTGGCGTCGCTGTATGAAGAAACCGGTCGCTGAAGGGATACCGGGAGATCAGTGGTGGCCGTGGCCGCTGGTGATCTCGTGGTACTCCTCGCGGGTCGGCTTCGGAATGACGTTGTCCCCGCCGTAGTAGCCCTTGGAGAGCTTCGAACGGAGCTTCTGGGAACGCTTTATCTTCCGCTTGACCCCGTTCTCGTCGACCTCCGGGCCGATCTCGTAGGGCTCGGGCTGATCGTGCTGGGTGAGCGTGTGCAGCTGCTCCTGCGCGAGCGGCTCGTGGACCTCGATGAACTCACCGTGCGGCAGCCGCTTGATGATGCCGGTCTCACGGCCGTGCAGCACCTTGTCCCTGTCGCGCCGCTGGAGGCCGAGGCAGATCCGCTTGGTGGCGATGAACGCCAGGACCGGGCCGACGAAGAAGGCGATCCGCACGAACCACGTGATCGAGTTGATCGACAGGTGGAAGTGGGTGGCCCACAGGTCGTTACCGCCACCGACCAGCATCACGAAGTACGCGGTCATCCAGGCGACACCGAAGGCCGTACGGGTCGGGGCGTTGCGCGGGCGGTCCAGGATGTGGTGCTCACGCTTGTCGCCGGTGATCCAGGACTCGATGAACGGGTAGAGCCCGATCGCGAACAGGACCAGCGGGAAGAGCACGATCGGGATGAACACGCCCAGGACGAGCGTGTGACCCCAGGCGGTGATCTCCCAGCCGGGCATCACACGGACCAGACCCTCGGCGAAGCCCATGTACCAGTCGGGCTGGGCGCCGGTGGACACCTGGTCGGGCCGGTAGGGGCCGATGGTCCAGATCGGGTTGATGGTCGCAATCGCGGAGATGACCGCGATCACACCGAAGACCAGGAAGAAGAAGCCGCCCGCCTTGGCCATGTAGACCGGCAGCAGAGGCATGCCGACGACGTTCTTCTCGGTCTTTCCGGCCCCGGGGTACTGCGTGTGCTTGTGGTAGAAGACCAGGATCAGGTGCGCCACCAGCAGGCCGAGCATGATGCCCGGCAGCAGCAGGACATGGACCGGGTAGAGCCTCGCGATGAGGTCCGTACCGGGGAACTCGCCGCCGAAGACGAACATCGAGATGTAGGTGCCGACCACCGGGATCGACAGGAACACACCCTCGATGAACCGCAGACCGGTACCGGAGAGCAGGTCGTCGGGGAGCGAGTAGCCGGTGAAGCCGGTCAGCATGCCGAGGAAGAACAGCAGGAAGCCGAACAGCCAGTTGATCTCACGCGGCTTGCGGAACGCACCGGTGAAGAACACGCGCATCATGTGCGTGAACATGCCGGCGAGGAAGACCAGCGCGGCCCAGTGGTGGATCTGCCGGATCAGCAGACCGCCACGCACCTCGAAGCTGATGTCGAGGGTCGACTGGAACGCCTCGGACATCCGCACGCCCTGCATCGGGACGTATGGGCCCTCGTAGACGACCTCGGACATGCTGGGGTGGAAGAACAGCGTCAGGTACACACCCGTGAGGATGATGATGATGAAGCTGTAGAGGCAGACCTCGCCCAGCATGAAGGACCAGTGGTCCGGGAAGATCTTGCGCATATTGGCCTTGGCCAGGCTGTAGATGCCCAGCCGGCCATCGGCCCAGTCCGCGACGCGCTCACCCGCGGGCGCTTTGCCGCGGCGCTGCGCGGCGCTGTCGCTTGTAGTACTCATCCGCGCTCCCAGTAAGCAGGACCGACGGGCTCCGAGAAGTCGCCCATGGCTTCGAGGTACCCCTGGTCGTTGGCCCTGATCCGCAGCTGCGGCAGCGCGTGACCGGCCGGACCGAAGATCACTCGGCCACCGTCGGAGAGGTCGAAGGTCGACTGGTGGCAGGGGCACAGGACGTGGTGGGTCTGCTGCTCATAGAGGTTGATCGGGCAGCCGACGTGGGTGCAGATCTTGGAGAACGCGACGATGCCCTCGTGCGACCAGTCCAGTTCGCGCTTGTCCTTGATGTTCTCCGGCTGCAGCCGGACCAGCATCAGGGCGGCCTTGGCGATCTCCGTCTGGAAGTCGTGCTGCTCCTCGCTCATGCCCTCGGGCATGGCGAAGGTGAGCGAACCGACGGCGATGTCCTCGGGGCGCAGCGGCTGCATGGTGTTGTAGTTCATCAGCCGCTTGCCCTTGGCCCACTTGGTGTGCCGGAGCTTGGTGCCCGGCAGCGGACCGAGGTCCCGCAGCAGCACGATGCCGGAGAGCGGCACCAGCGCGAGCGCGCCGAAGAGGGTGTTGCGGGCCAGCTTGCGCCGGCCGAAGCCGGACTCCTTGGCGCCGGCGGCGAAATCCTCGAGGACCTTCGACTTCACCTCGGGACTGGCCTCGATGGGGTGGCGCTCGTCGGCGATCTCCACATCGGACATCAGGGTGCGGGCCCAGTGGACCGCACCCGCGCCGATGCTGAACAGCGCGATGCCGAGCGTCAGCCCCAGCGCGAAGTTCAGCGCGCTGATGTGCCCGATCGGGAAGACGTAGATGTACCTGTCGACCGGGAGTGCCACATACGCGGCGATGAAGGCGATCGTGGCCAGCATCGAGACCGTGAAGAGCAGGGCGACGGTGCGCTCGGAGCGCCTCGCGGCCCGCTCGTCGATGTCCTGCTTGCGGTGCTCGTGCGGGGGCAGCCCCGGGTCGGCGAACGGGTCCTCGGCCGGCCTTACGGCGCTCCCGGCCCCCCGCCCTTCCGGCAGCTTGTCTTCTGCTTCTGAAATCTCGTGGCTACTCATGACTTCTTGGCCTTTGCGGTCCGGGCGGCGACCCAGATGGTGAGGACGATCATCGCGCCCATGCCGAAGACCCAGCCGAACAGACCCTCGCTCACCGGGCCGAGCCCGCCGAGCTCAAGACCACCGGGGGTCTTGCTCTTGTCGCTGTTGACCGTGTCGAGGTAGGCGATGATGTCCTGCTTGTTCTTCTCCGGCATCACGGTGTCGGGGAAGGAGGGCATGTTCTGCGGGCCGGTCTGCATGGCCTCGTAGAGATGCTTGGGGCTGACCCCGTCGAGAGCCGGCGCGAACTTGCCGTTGGTGAGGGCACCACCCTTACCGGCGAAGTTGTGGCACTGCGCGCAGTTCGTACGGAAGAGCTCCCCGCCCTTCGCGACGTCCGCGCCGTCCGGGCTGTACTCGCTCTTGGTGGGCGTCACCGGACCCGCACCGAGCGACGCGATGTAGGCCGCGAGCTGCTCGATCTCGGCGTCCGAGTAGATCTTCTTCTTCTTCGGCACCTGGGCGCCCGGCTGCTGCGCCGGCATGCGGCCGGTGCCGACCTGGAAGTCCACGGCGGCGGAGCCGACGCCGACCAGGCTCGGGCCGTCAGAGGTCCCCTGACCGCCCGTGCCATGGCAGCTGGCGCAGCCGACGGCATAGAGCTTCTTGCCCTCCTCGATGGCGAGGGACTGGGCGGAGCTGTCGTCGGCCTTCGCCTCGCTCGGCGAAAACGCGGCGTACAGCCCCCCAGTGACCGCCAGCGCGAAGAGTAGGACGACGAGCGCAGCCAGCGGATGGCGCCGTCGTGCGGAGAGCTTTTTCACGGATTACCCCGGTGTCAGGATCTTCTGCGTCGATGCTGTTAAGGACGTGGTTCCGGTGCGGTGACCGGCTTACTTGATCATGTAGATCGTGGCGAAGAGGCCGATCCAGACGACATCGACGAAGTGCCAGTAATAGGACACGACGATGGCCGCCGTCGCCTGCTGGTGGGTGAACCTCTTGGCCGCGTACGTCCTGCCCAGGACAAGCAGGAAGGCGATCAGGCCGCCCGTCACATGCATGCCGTGGAAGCCGGTGGTCAGGTAGAACACCGAGCCGTAGGGGTCAGAGGAGAGCGAAAGGCCGTCCTTCTTGACCAGCTCGGTGTATTCGAAGATCTGACCGCCGATGAAGATCGCGCCCATGATGAAGGTGATCACGAACCAGGAGCGCAGCTTCTTCACGTCGCCGCGCTCGGCGGCGAAGACGCCGAGCTGGCAGGTGAGGGAGGAGAGCACCAGGATCGTGGTGTTCGTCGCCGAGAACGGGAAGTTCAGCGAGGACGCCATTTCCTTCCAGTGCTCGGCTCCGGTCACCGATCGCAGGGTGAAGTACATCGCGAAGAGGGCCGCGAAGAACATCAGCTCGGAACTCAGCCAGATGATGGTTCCGACGCTGGTGAGGTTCGGCCGGTTGACCGACGGGTGCGCGTGCCCGGTTTCTACTGCTGTTGCTGTCGCCACGACCGACATTATGTCGGTCGCTTATCCAGCGCTCACTCCCGGGGGTCCCGTTCGGAGTGTCAAGGGCCGCGTCAAGGACATCGACCCTGCTCGTCGGGGCTGTTCCGGACAGTCCCTCGAAGGAGGGAGAGATCCGTACACCCCCTCCTCCGGACGGCTGTACGGGAGTAGCATCCGCCTCAGGAGCCCGGCAGATCACTTACTTCGTCCGGAGGTCATGATGCGGCCCACCGCAACGGTGCTGGTCTACAGCGATGACGTGAGCACCCGCGAGCAGGTGCGCCTGGCGGCCGGGCGCCGGCCCGCCGCCGATGTGCCCCCGGTGGAGTTCCTGGAGTGCGCCACCCTCCCGGCCGTTCTCTCGGCGCTGGAGGAGGGCGGCATCGACGCCTGTGTGCTGGACGGTGAGTCGGCGCCCGCGGGCGGGATGGGCATCTGCCGGCAGATCAAGGACGAGATCTTCCAGTGCCCGCCGGTGCTGCTGCTCATCGGCCGCCCGCAGGACGCCTGGCTGGCCACCTGGAGCCGCGCGGAGGCCGCGGTCACACATCCGGTGGACCCGGTGGCCCTGGCGGACGCGCTGGCCGGGCTGCTCCGCAAGCGGCTCGCCGTGGGCGCCTGACCTCACCGTCCGCACCGTCTGCTCAGACCTGGGGCCGGAGCCGGGCGGAGTCGGCGGGGGTGGCGTCGGACTGGCCGGAGGCGACGGCGCTGCCCTTGCGCCAGTCCGCCCAGGCCATGTTCCAGTCGCCGTAGCCGTTGTCGAACGTCGCCATGTCCTCTCCATTGCTGTGCACCACCTGGACGATGTCCCCGAGGCGCACGGTGTTGAAGAACCACTGGGCGTTCTCCGTGCTCATGCCCGTGCAGCCGTGGCTGACGTTGGCGTAGCCCTGCGAACCGGTGGACCAGGGCGCGGCATGGACGTATTCACCGCTCTTGGTGACCCGGGCGGCCCAGTAGACCATCAGGTCGTAGGAGCCCGCGCCGAGCCCGATGCTGGCGCCCGTCATCCGTACGGCGGATTCCTTGGCCAGGATGACCTTGACGCCGTTCCGGGTGTCGAATCCGGGCATACCGGTGGTGATCGGGATGGTCCGGATCGGCACACCGTTGCGCTTCACCGTCATCTGGTGGGTGCCGGAGTCGGTGAGGGCCTCGAGGCGGTCGCCGGTGGTCAGCCGCAGCGACTTGGCCTCGCCGCCGTAGAGCCCGCCGCCGATCCGGATGCCCTTGAGGTTGGAGTGCACCGAAATGGTGGCGTGGGCGGGCCAGTACTCCTGCGGGCGGTAGTGCAGGTTCCGGCTGTCCACCCAGTGCCAGACGCCCTCCACCGCGGGCCGTGCGTCCACCTTCAGGGCGCGCTCGATCACGGCGCGGGCCGAGGGGTCCTTGACGGGCCGGCTCAGCTTGGCCGTGATGGGCTGCCCCACCCCGTACTCCCCCGCCTTGGGGCCGAAGGTGACCTTCAGCAGCCGGTGGGCGGAGCTGGTGGTGAAGTCGACCGTACGGCGGCCCGGAGCGCCGCCTGAGTCCTCCGTGGACACCTTCAGCGTGTAGTGGGCGCCCGCGGCCAGCGGCACGGTGCTGCGCCAGCGCTTGCCGTCGTCGGTCAGCTCACCCCGGACGTAGCGGCCCGCGGCGTCGGTGGCCGTGACATCCGTGATCCGGCTGTCGTCGTCCTTGGCCGTCACTTCGAGCGGCTTGTCCGGATCGGCCTTACGGCCATCGCCGTCACCGCTGAACGAGATCTGATCGGCGGCGTCGTACGGCTTGGCGGACAGGGGGTCGGGGGATCCCCCGCATCCGCTCAGACCCGCTATCAGCGGCGCCACCAGCAGGGCGCAGGTCAGCACCGCCCGGCTTCTGAGTGATCGAGGTGTGTGGCTCATGGAGCCAACGTAAGAACGGTGTCCGGGAACGGCGCGCGGAGTGAGGCACCGGAGTGAACCGGCGGGGCCGTCCGGGCCCGCGACGCCGAGCGGGGCCCGGACACCTGGGGAGGTGTCCGGGCCCCGCTCGTATCAGCCGGTCAGGGCTACTGGTTGGCGTTCTCGCCGCGGTAGTACTCGAAGACCCAGCCGAAGAGACCGACCATGATGATCGGGGCCGAGAAGAAGAGCAGCCACCAGCCGAAGATCACGCCCAGGAAGGCCATGGCGCCGCCGACGCCGAGGGAGAGCGGCTGCCAGCTGTGCGGGGAGAAGAATCCCAGCTCGCCGGCGTCGTCCGCGACATCCGCGTCCTTGTTGTCCTGCGCACCGACATCCACCCGGCGGGCCGTGAAGGCCAGGTAGTAGCCGATCATGATGCTCAGCCCGAAGGCCAGGAAGAGCGCCGTGGTGCCGGCCGGCTCCTTCGACCACACGCCATAGACGATCGCCATGACGAGGATGAAGACGGCCAGCCAGATGAACATCCGGCCTTGGACCTTCACTTGCCGGCCTCCTTACCACCCGCGAGGGCCTTGTCATCGTCAGGCGCACTGTGGTTCTCGAGCTGGTCGAGCGCCGCGATCTCCGGGTGGTGCAGGTCGAACGCCGGGGATTCGGAGCGGATCCGCGGCAGGGTGAGGAAATTGTGCCGCGGGGGCGGGCAGGAGGTCGCCCACTCCAGCGAACGGCCGTAGCCCCAGGGGTCGTCGACCTCGACCTTCTTGCCGTACTTGGCGGTCTTCCAGACGTTGTAGAGGAACGGCAGGATCGACAGGCCCAGCAGGAAGGAGCTGATGGTCGAGATGGTGTTCAGCGTGGTGATGCCGTCGGCCGCCAGGTAGTCGGCGTACCGGCGGGGCATGCCCTCGGCGCCCAGCCAGTGCTGCACCAGGAACGTGCCGTGGAAGCCCACGAACAGCGTCCAGAAGGTGATCTTGCCGAGCCGCTCGTCCAGCATCTTGCCGGTCATCTTCGGCCACCAGAAGTGGAATCCGGCGAACATCGCGAAGACCACGGTGCCGAAGACCACGTAGTGGAAGTGGGCCACCACGAAGTACGAGTCGGAGACGTGGAAGTCCATCGGCGGCGACGCCAGGATCACACCGGTCAGACCACCGAAGGTGAAGGTGATCAGGAAGCCGACCGCCCAGAGCATCGGGGTCTCGAAGCTCAGCGACCCCTTCCACATCGTGCCGATCCAGTTGAAGAACTTGATACCGGTCGGCACCGCGATGAGGAACGTCATGAACGAGAAGAACGGCAGTAGCACTCCGCCGGTGACATACATGTGGTGGGCCCACACCGTCACCGAGAGACCGGCGATCGAAATGGTCGCGGCGATCAGGGAGATGTAACCGAACATCGGCTTCCGGGAGAAGACCGGAATGACCTCGGAAATGATGCCGAAGAACGGCAGCGCGATGATGTACACCTCTGGATGGCCGAAGAACCAGAAGAGGTGTTGCCAGAGCAACGCTCCGCCATTCGCCGCGTCGAAGACATGCGCCCCGAATTTACGGTCCGCCTCCAGGGCGAACAGCGCGGCGGCCAGCACCGGGAAGGCGAGCAGGACCAGCACAGCGGTCAGCAGCACGTTCCAGGTGAAGATCGGCATGCGGAACATCGTCATGCCCGGAGCGCGCATGCAGATGATCGTGGTGATGAAGTTGACCGCACCGAGGATCGTGCCGAAGCCGGAGAGGGCCAGACCCATGATCCACATGTCCGCGCCGATACCCGGCGAGCGGACCGCGTCCGACAGCGGGGAGTAGGCGAACCAGCCGAAGTCGGCCGCGCCCTGCGGGGTCAGGAACCCGCCCACCGCGATCAGCGAGCCGAAGAGGTACAGCCAGTACGCGAACATGTTCAGCCGCGGGAACGCCACATCGGGCGCACCGATCTGCAGCGGCATGATCCAGTTCGTGAAGCCCGCGAACAGCGGGGTGGCGAACATCAGCAGCATGATCGTGCCATGCATGGTGAACGCCTGGTTGAACTGCTCGTTCGACATGATCTGCGTACCCGGACGGGCCAGCTCGGCGCGCATGAAGAGCGCCATCAGGCCGCCGATGCAGAAGAACGCGAACGACGTGACGAGGTAGAGCGTGCCGATCGTCTTGTGGTCCGTGGTGGTCAGCCACTTGACGACGACATTGCCCGGCTGCTTCCGACGTACCGGCGTTTGCCGCTCTTGCGAGGCGGCGGTGCCGGCACCCTGGGGTTCGTTGAGGATGCTCACGATGTCCTGGTCTCCGCGTTCTTGGCGGCGTCCGTCTGCTCAATGCCCGCCGGGATGTAGCCGGTCTGGCCCTTCTTCGCCAGCTCCTTGAGGTGCTGCTGGTAACGCTCCGGCGACACGACCTTGACGTTGAAGAGCATCCGGGAGTGGTCGACGCCGCACAGCTCGGCGCACTTGCCCTTGAAGGTGCCCTCGCGGTTCGGAGTGACCTCGAAGCGGTTGGTGTGCCCCGGGATGACGTCCATCTTCATCAGGAAGGGGACCACCCAGAACGAGTGGATGACATCGCGGGACGTCAGGATGAACTGAACCGACTCGCCCTTCGGCAGCCACAGGGTCGGGCCCGGGTTGCCGGTCTGCGGGTTCCGCTCACCGGGGGTCCCCGCCTCGTAGACGCCCTCGGCGCCCTTGGGGACCGCGTTCAGCATGCGCCCCGGGATCGCGGAGATCTCCTTGGCTTCCTGCTTGGGCGTGGCGGTGGAACCGTCCACGTTCTCCATGTAGTTGAAGCCCCAGCTCCACTGGTAGCCCACCACGTTGACCACGTGGTCGGGCTTCTTGGAGGTCTTGAGGAGCGCGTTCTCATCGCGTGCGGTGAAGTAGAACAGCACCGAGACGATGATGATCGGGACCACGGTGTACAGCGCCTCGATCGGCATGTTGTACCGGGTCTGCGCGGGAACCTCGATCTTGGTCCTGCTGCGGCGGTGGAAGATGACCGCCCAGATGATCAGGCCCCAGACCAGGACGCCCGTGGCGAGCGCCGCCGCCCACGAGCCCTGCCACAGGGAGAGGATCCGCGGCGCCTCCTCCGTGACGGGGGTAGGCATTCCGAGGCGGGGGAAGTCCTTGGATGTGCAACCGGTGGCGGTCGCCAGGACCAAGCCCGCGGCCAGCGCCTGCAGCAGCTTCCGCCGCACCGGGCGCCGCGACGAGCGGTCGGAGCCGTTGGGACTCACGTAGCGCCTTCCCGAGAGTCTCGCCCGCGCGGTCGGCCGCGGCCGTCTGTCTGGTCGGTCGCCGGCCCGGTGCGGGCAGGGGTTTGGATGTTTATGCGGACCAAACCCTACTGGACGCCATTTGGGGTCGCGCGGGGAGGGTGCCCAACGCGCCGGGGCGCTCCACGAAGGGGTGGAATCCCGGGCTCCGGCGGCCTTTTCCGGCCGGGCGCGGCCCGGGTTCCGGCCCCGGTCAGGGCCCGGCTCCGGGCAGGTGCGACCCTGGCTTCCGGTGCCGGTGCGATCACGGTTCCGGTGCCGGTGCGATCACGGTTCCGGTCCCGGTGCGACCCGGCTCCGGCGCGATCCCGGTTCCGGTCCCGGTGCGATCACGGCTCGGGGGGCGGTGCGATCCCGGCTCGGGGGGCGGTGCGATCCTGGGCGGGGCCGTACCCGTCCGTTCGCCGGTCGCGGCGACTAGCGTTCCTTACGTGCCCTACTTCGACGCGGCCTCATCCGCTCCCCTGCACCCCGTCGCCCGGCAGGCGCTCCTCACCGCACTCGACGAGGGGTGGGCCGACCCCTCGCGCCTCTACCGAGAGGGGCGGCGGGCCCGGCTGCTGCTGGACGCCGCGCGGGAGGCGGCCGCCGAGGCCGTGGGGTGCCGCCCGGACGAGCTCGTCTTCACTCCTTCGGGGACCCGTGCGGTGCACGACGGCATCGCGGGGGCGCTCGCGGGGCGGCGGCGCGCCGGTCGCCATCTGATCGTCTCCGCCGTGGAGCACTCCTCGGTGCTGCACGCGGGCGCCGCGCACGAGGCGGACGGCGGTACGGTCACCGAGGTCCCGGTGGACCGTACGGGACGGGTCGCGCCGGGTGCGTACGCGGCGGCCCTGCGAGAGGCCCCGGGCGGGGTGGCGCTGGCCTGTCTGCAGTCCGCCAACCATGAGGTCGGCACGGTGCAGCCGGTGGCCGAGGCCGCCGAGGAGTGCGCGGCGGCGGACGTACCGCTGCTGGTGGACGCGGCGCAGTCGCTCGGCTGGGGCCCCACGGAGGGCAATTGGTCGCTTCTGACCGCAAGTGCCCATAAATGGGGCGGTCCTGCGGGGGTGGGGCTGCTCGCGGTGCGCAAGGGGGTGCGCTTCCGTACGGTCCAGCCCGCCGACGAGCGGGAGTCGGGCCGCTCCCCCGGGTTCGAGAACCTCCCCGCCATCGTCGCCGCGGCCGCCTCGCTGCGGGCCGTCCGGGCGGAGGCCGCCGCCGAGGCGGAGCGGCTGCGGGGGCTGGTGGAGCGGATCCGGGCGCGGGTGCCGGAGCTGGTGCCGGACGTCGAGGTGGTCGGCGATCCGGAGCGGCGGCTGCCGCATCTGGTGACCTTCTCCTGTCTCTATGTCGACGGAGAGGCGCTCCTCCATGAGCTGGACCGCGCGGAGTTCTCGGTCTCGTCCGGCTCCTCCTGCACCTCCTCCACGCTGACCCCGAGCCATGTGCTGCGGGCCATGGGAGTGCTGTCCGAGGGCAATGTCCGGGTCTCGCTCCCGCCCGGTACGGCCGAGGCGGACGTGGACCGGTTCCTGGCGGCGCTGCCGGGGGTGGTGGCGGGCGTACGGGAGCGCCTGGGCGCGCCGAAACCGGCCGAAGCCGCCGCCGACCCGGACCCTGAGCCAGAACCCGAGCCCGAGCTGGTGGTCGACTCGCTCGGCAAGCGGTGCCCGATCCCGGTGATCGAGCTGGCCAAGGTGATCGGCGAGGTGCCGGTGGGCGGTGTGGTGACGGTGCTGGCCGACGACGAGGCGGCCCGGCTGGACATCCCGGCCTGGTGCGAGATGCGCGGCCAGACCTACGAGGGGGAGCGCCCGGCCGACCGGGGCGTGGCCTACCGCGTGCGCCGACGCGCCTAGGGGGTGTCCGGCGGGTCTTGCCGCCTACGGCGGGCTGTTCCCCTCCCCGCCCCTTCCCACGCTGTGTCGCTTCAGGGCGCCGCCGATCCGCTTGGCTCCCGGCGGGACCCCAGGGGGCGATGGCCCCCTGGGCGCCCCACGGGTTCAGGGGAGGTGGGCCGCGATCTCGCCCGCCGCGTCATGGCCGTACGCCTTGGCCAAGCGCTCCATGAAGTGGCCGCGGCGCAGCTCGTACTCCTGCGTGCCGACCGTCTCGATGACCAGCGTCGCCAGCATGCAGCCCACCTGGGCGGCCCGCTCCAGCGAGAGGTTCCAGGACAGACCGGAGAGGAAGCCCGCGCGGAAGGCGTCGCCGACGCCGGTCGGGTCGGCCTTCTGCTCCTCCTCCGGGCAGCCGACGACCACGGGCTCCTCGCCCTCGCGGTCGATCCGCACGCCCTTCGCACCCAGCGTGGTGACGCGGGTGCCGACCTTGGCGAGGATCTGGTCCGCGGTCCAGCCGGTCTTGGTCTCGATCAGCGCGGCCTCGTACTCATTGGTGAAGAGGTACTCCGCGCCGCCGATCAGCAGCCGGATGTCCTCGCCTTCCATGCGGGCGAGCTGCTGGGAGGGGTCGGCGGCGAAGGCGATGCCGCGCGAGCGGCACTCCTCGGTGTGACGGACCATGGCCTCCGGGTCGTCCGCGCTGATCAGCACCAGGTCGAGGCCGCCGACGCGCTCCGCGATCGGCTGCAGCTCGATCTGGCGGGCCTCGGTCATGGCACCGGTGTAGAAGGACGCGATCTGGTTGTGGTCGGCGTCGGTGGTGCAGACGAAGCGCGCGGTGTGCTGGACCTCGGAGATCCGCACGGACGCGGTGTCCACACCGTGCCGGTCCAGCCAGGCGCGGTAGTCGGCGAAGTCCTCGCCGGCCGCGCCGACCAGGATCGGGCGCAGACCCAGCACGCCCATGCCGAAACAGATGTTGGGGCCGACTCCGCCGCGGCGGACGTCGAGGGTGTCGACCAGGAAGGAGAGGGAGACCGTATGCAGCTGATCGGCGACCAGCTGATCGGCGAAACGGCCGGGGAAGGACATCAGATGGTCGGTGGCGATGGAGCCGGTTACGGCGATACGCACTGAGTCGCTCCTGCGGGGCGGAGAGATCGGACGCTTCACGCTATCTGCTCGGCCCGGTCCATACGAACGGAAGAAACTACCCGATAGTAGGTCTTTCTTCACCGACACCCGCTGAATACGGTGCGTGGACACGGGGGACGTGTTGGCTACGCCCAAGGACCGGGAGGCATCATGCCCCAGCACCTCACCCCCGCTTTTCCCGCCACCGGGGCCATCGAGCCCGAAAATCTCGAGGAGCTGCGCGGCGACGGTGCGCGGATGGCGCCGCACTGGAAGGTCACCGTATCGGCCGCTCCCACCAGGCCCGTATCCCCGGTCACCGCCTCCCGCATCCAGGGGATCACGGTTCCCGCCACATCGGCCGATCTGCTGGCCGGCATGTCCGATTACGGCGATTGAAGGAACCGGCCGCGCCGCGGCTCCGTCTCATCGGCATCTCCTCGCGAGGGATGGGACCGTAGAACGTGAGCGGAGCCGAAGGAGCGAAACGGTGAGCACCGAGGACACCGACACCCCGCAGACCCCCGACGACGACACTTCCCGTCCGCGCCGGCGCTCGCCGCTGGCCGTCGTTTCGGTGGCGGCAGCGGTGCTGGTCGCGGGTGGTGGCGGCGCCTACTGGGCCTCCACCGCGGCGGACGGCGGCACCCGGGGTCCGGGCGCGTCGGGCGAGAACGGATCGCCGAAACCCCTCGCACTGGACGCCTACGCCTCCCCGGGCGGGGAGCGGGGCGGGAGCGAGGGCATCGCGCCCGGTGAGCCCGACCCGCACGGCGGCCGCTATGTGGTGACGGGCAAGCTGCCCGACGGGCCCCATGAGGCCCCGGTGTATCTGACCGACCCGAAGGTCACCAAGGCCGATGTGGCGCGGCTGGCGAAGGCACTGGACGTCTCCGGCAGCCCCCGCGCCGACCACGGGTACTGGAAGGTTGGCGGAGCCCCGGACGCGAGCGGCCCGACGCTGCGGGTGAGCCGGACCGGGCCGGGCAGCTGGTCCTACTCCCGCTACGGGGCACCGGGCGACACGTCCTGCGTCCACCCGGACGGGAAGAAGGCGTCCCAGAGCACCCGGACCGACAAGGGCGACGGGGCGGAGAAGGCCGACAAGACCTGCCCCTCGTACCGCGACGGCGACAAGCGCGGTGACAACGGCGCCGCCGAGGGCCGAGACAAGGCCGTGTCCGAGGAGAAGGCCCAGAGCGCCGCCGAGCCGGTACTCAAGGCGCTCGGGCTCTCGGACGCCAAGCTGGACGCGAGCGGCCTCTACGGCGCCGTGCGGATGGTGAACGCGGACCCCAAGGTGGGCGATCTGCCCACCTACGGCTGGGGGACCAATCTGCAGGTCGGCGCCGACGGCCAGCTCGTCGGCGGCAGCGGAACGCTGTCGAAGCCCAAGGAGGACGACACCTATCCGGTGCTCAGCGCGGAGCAGGCGCTCCAGCGGCTGAACTCGACGTCGGGCAAGAGCGACGGCCCCTCGGGCAAAGTGAGCGTGCGCAAGGTGACGTTCGGCCTCGCCTCGCACATGGTGGACGGCCGGCGGGCGCTGGTGCCGTCGTGGATCTTCGAGACCAAGCCGACCGGGACCAACCGGGTGGCGGTCACCCTCCCCTACCCGGCGGTGAAGCCGGAGTTCATCAAGAAGGGGAAGGAGCCGGGCCACTCCCCCTCGCCGGGCAACGGGGACAGCACCTCCAAGCCGGATCACCTCACCTCGTACAGCGTGGCCGGCAAGACCCTGACGCTGCGCTTCTGGGGCGGGGTCTGCAACACCTACTCGGTATCCGCCAAGGAGACCTCCGACAAGGTGACGCTGGACCTCGAGAGCAAGCCGAAGCATCCGGGGCGGGCCTGCATCCTCATCGCCAAGCAGCTGGAGCGGAAAGTGACGCTGAAGGAGCCGCTGGACGGCCGGAAGGTCGTGGACGGGTCCACCGGTGAGACGGTGCCGCTGCGAAAGTGAGCGAACAGCTCAGGACAGGCGGAAGGGGGCGGGCCCATGGGGCCCGCCCCCTTCCGTCGCGCTGTTTACTCCGCCGCGCCCGGGGGCTCAGCTGAAGGAGTCGCCGCAGGCGCAGGAGCCCGTGGCGTTCGGGTTGTCGATGGTGAAGCCCTGCTTCTCGATGGTGTCGACGAAGTCGATCGAGGCACCGCCCAGGTACGGGGCGCTCATGCGGTCGGTCACGACCTTCACGCCGCCGAAGTCCTTGACGACGTCGCCGTCGAGCGAGCGCTCGTCGAAGAAGAGCTGGTAGCGCAGGCCGGAGCAGCCGCCGGGCTGGACGGCGACGCGCAGCGCGAGGTCGTCGCGGCCCTCCTGCTCCAGCAGGCTCTTGACCTTCGACGCGGCGGCGTCGGACAGGATGATGCCCTCGCTCGCGGTGGTCTCGTCCTGAACGGTCATCTGCTTCTCTCCCGGGTCGTACGGACTGCTTGCCGATGGCACAAACCAACGGCGTCCCGGATTCATTCCGGGTCCAAGCGCCTATCTCCTGTTGCCCTTCATGCTCGCATACGGGCGGACACACCGGAATGCGTCACATCGACACAATGCCTCTCGTCAACGTGACGTGAAGGAGCTATGATAGATAGCGTCATTCTGACGATTAGGGTTCCCAGCGAAGAAAGAAGGGTGCGTGACGTGACCACCGCCCAACCCCTCGACGTGCAGCCGACCCCGCTCGCTCTGCTGCTTCTCGGCCGGGAGGCCGACCCCCGGAGCGAGCGCGGCGTGGAGTGCCCGGGAGACCTCCCGGCGCCCTCCGATCCGGATCTGGTGGCCCGCGCCCGGGCGGCCAAGGAGAAGCTCGGGGACAAGGTCTTCGTGCTCGGCCACCACTACCAGCGCGACGAGGTCATCGAGTTCGCTGATGTCACCGGAGACTCCTTCAAGCTCGCCCGGGACGCGGCCGCGCGGCCGGACGCCGAGTACATCGTCTTCTGCGGTGTGCACTTCATGGCCGAGTCCGCCGACATCCTCACAGGCGACGCCCAGCAGGTCATCCTCCCCGATCTGGCGGCCGGCTGCTCGATGGCCGACATGGCCACGGCCGAGCAGGTCGCCGAGTGCTGGGAGGTGCTCACCGAGGCCGGTGTGGCGGATGTGACGGTGCCCGTCTCGTACATGAACTCCTCCGCCGACATCAAGGCGTTCACCGGTCGCCACGGCGGCACGATCTGCACCTCCTCCAATGCCCAGCGGGCGCTGGAGTGGGCGTTCCAGCAGGGCCAGAAGGTGCTGTTCCTGCCCGATCAGCACCTGGGGCGCAATACGGCGGTCCGCGACATGGGCATGTCGCTGGAGGACTGCGTCGTCTACAACCCGCACAAGCCGAACGGCGGGCTCACCCCCGAGGAGCTGCGCGCCGCCACGATGATCCTGTGGCGCGGCCACTGCTCGGTGCACGGCCGCTTCTCGCTGGACTCGGTCAACGATGTGCGCGAGCGCATACCGGGTGTGAATGTGCTGGTGCACCCCGAGTGCAAGCACGAGGTCGTGGCGGCGGCGGACTACGTGGGCTCGACCGAGTACATCATCAAGGCCCTGGAGGCCGCCCCCGCCGGTTCGAAGTGGGCGATCGGCACCGAGCTGAACCTCGTACGGCGCCTGGCCAATCGTTTCGCCGACCAGGGCAAGGAGATCGTCTTCCTCGACAAGACGGTCTGCTTCTGCTCGACCATGAACCGGATCGATCTGCCGCATCTGGTGTGGGCGCTGGAGTCGCTAGTGGCCGGCAAGGTGGTCAACCGCATCCAGGTCGACAAGGAGACCGAGCACTTCGCCAAGCTGGCGCTGGAGCGGATGTTGGCGCTGCCGTAGGCAGCGTCGTCCGGCGATGGGGGCGGGGCATCGGGCCGCGGCTGCGCCCGCGCGAGCGCTACGGGGTGT
>NZ_JAAAYH010000198.1:0-16238 GCF_018035285.1 Streptomyces sp. MK37H
TGACGTGCACCCCGCACCCCGCGACCTTCCGCCTCCTCGACGTCTACGTCGGCTGGGACCAGTGGGACCTCCAGCAGGCCGACGGCATCGTCGGCTTCGAGGACCCGGCCGGACTCCGGCTCGCCCACCGGGGCGCCGCGCCGGAAGGACCCACCAGGGCCCGGCTGCTGCCGTGGTTCCCCGACCCCCGCCTCGCGCCCGGATGCGGGCCGTGCGGCTGGTACCTGCTCGTCCCCGGCGAGCGGCGGCTGCTGCGCCGTGACGGGTGCGGCGGTGCCTTCACCCCTGTCTGGCCGCCCGGCTGCGACCCCGATCCGCTGCGCGAGCCGGTCTCGGTCGCCGCGCGCGGACACCGGCTGGCCGTGGTGGAGTCCGACCGGGTCCTGGTGTGGCGCCGCGAGGGCGGGCAACTCGCCGGTGTGATCCGGGCCGAGCGGCCCCGATGGGCCGCCCTGGGCCCCGGCGACGACGTTCTGGTGGCCTGTCAGGGCAGCACGGACCTGCGGCGGTTCGACTCGACCGGCGGCTTCCGCGGTGTGCTGCGCACCGGTGTGCGCGGCGAGATCATCGGCCTGCGCACCGGGCCGGAGCGGACCGTATGGCTGCTCATCGACGACGGCGGACGGCTCGGCATCCACCGCGGCGGTCACCGCCGCCCCTTCCGCCCCGTCACCGTGGACGAACTGGCCGCGGCCCTGCCACCGTCCACGCTCACCTCGGCCGACGAGGACGGTGAGAACGGTGAGGGCGGCGGGTTCTGCCTGACCGAGAAGGGCCCGGAGGGCCCCGAGACCGTCTGCTTCACCTGGCAGGGCCTGCCCCGGGACCCCGCGCCGCCCGCCACCGACGCCTATGTCACCAGCGGGTCGTACCTCACCACCCTGATCGACAGCGGGATTTCGCGGTGCCGCTGGCACCGCGTGCGCCTGGACGCCGAGGTGCCCGCCGGGACGGCGGCCGCCGTCGAGATCGTGGTGAGCGAGGACGGCCGGTACGACGAAAGCGACTGGCAGGCGTCGGCCCCCGGGATCACGGACTTTCTCGTCGACCAGCCGCCCGGCCGCTTTCTGCGGCTACGGCTGCGGCTGTCCGGCGACGGCGGCTCGACTCCGGTCCTGCGCCGGATCCGGCTGGACTTCCCCCGGGTCACCAGCGCCGACCTGCTGCCGCCCGCCTTCCGTGAGGACCCCGCCGCCGACGACTTCACCGAGCGCTTCCTGTCGCTGTTCGACGCCACGCTCGCCCAGCTCGACCGGGTGATCGAGCGGTATCCGTCGCTCCTCGACCCGGCCGGCGTCCCGGACCGGGCGCTGCCGTGGCTGGCCGGACTGCTGGGTCTGTCGTTCGAGGCGGGCTGGGACGCCCGTACCCGGCGCGCGCTGCTGGCCGCCGCCCCGGAGCTCTACCGGCGCCGGGGCACGCCGTGGGCGCTGCGCGAGGCGGTGCGCATCGTGTTCGGGGCGGCCCCGGTCGTGGACGAGCTGGCGGCGGACCGCCGCTGGGCCCACCTGCGCGCGGCGCGGGACCAGGGCCGGGGGACGGACCAAGGGCTCGGCGCCATAAGGCTGTTCGGCCGCTCGGCGAGCCGCTTCCGCGTCGGCGGCACGGCGCTCGGCACGGCGCCGCTGCGCGCGTTCGGCGCGCCGGACAGCGACCCGTTCACCGCGCACGCGCACCGGTTCCGGCTGCTGCTGCCCGCCGGATCGGCGGACGCGACGGCGCTGCGGCGGCTGGTGGAGCGGCAGGCGCCCGCGCACACGGTGGGGTCGGTACGCACCGGCGGCGCGGGCTTCGTGGTCGGTTCGCGGTCCACGGTCGGCGTGGACACCGCGTTCGTCCCGCTGCCGGCGCCCGTACTGGGCGGAGCGAACCCGGTGCGGCTGAACCGCGACGGAGTACTGAGGCCGGGATCGAGAGGGTTGCGCCGAGGGGTGGGCGTGGGAGTCGTCTCCGCCGTCGGCATGCATACGCGAGTGTCGTGAGAGGACGGGGCGATGACCGAGACAGGACCATCGAGGACCGAGGAGTTCCACGCGCCACCACTGCGCCGGCTGCGGTACTTCCACGGCCAGATGCTGGGCGCGCGGGACTTCCAGCGCGAACAGGAGTACCACCGCGAGAAGTTGAGACTGCGCATGCGCTGTCTGCTCGGCTACGGCGTGGTGTGCGGCCTCCACGTGGAACCGGTACCACGGGACGAGGACGACTGCCCGCCGGACGACCCCGCCGAAGAGTCCGCGCGGCCCGAGCAGAGCGCGGAGGAGGGCGGTGAGGAGGGCGGCACCGAGCCGGAGCGCACCCGGCGCAGGGCCAAGGTGAGGATCACTCCCGGTCTCGCCGTGGACTGCGAGGGCAACGAGGTCGTGGTGCGCGGCGGCTGCGAGATCGACCTGTGGAAGGCGCTGCCCCCGCACGAACGGGACACCGACACCGTCTGGATCGGCGTCGAGTACGCCGAGCGGCCCGTCGAACCCACCCGCGCCGTCTACAACGACGCCTGCGCGGACACTGGCGACTGCGAGTTCGGCTGGACCGAGGAGTGCTACACGGTGCGGGTCACCGGCTGCGAGCCGCCGGTGGACGAGCGCTGTGACACCTGCTGCGAGCCGTGCGAGCACACGGTGCTGTGGCTGGCCAGGATCACTTGCGTGGACTGGTACGAGCCGGTGCGCCGGAACCAGATCCACATGAACGTACGCCGCCCGTTCGGCCGCCATCTGCCCACGGTGATCACCGGCATCAACTGGATCCACGGCCACACCTACACCATCGACGAGGCCAAGGACCTCCTCGGCACCCTGGACGAGGACGGCGGGCTCGTGGTGCGGTTCTCGGCCGGCGTACGGTCCGACACGCTGCGCCCCGGTGTGGTGGAGCTTCAGGTGATCGAGGGCGGCAGCGGCCGCAACGCCTCCACCTGGTACATGGGCGGCACCTTCGCCGATCCGGACCTGGAGTCCGAGGAGTGCGACGAGTTCACCCAGGAGTTCCGCTACCGCCAGACCACGCGCGAGACGCTGCAGGACGGCGACCGCGTACTGATCACCGTCCGCGCCGCGTTCCTCCTCGACCGCTGCTGCCGCCCGGTCGACGGCACCCACGTGGGCGGGCGCGTCCCGCTCGTCCGCACCGGCTCGACGCTGTCGGCCGAGCACGGCGGCGACCGCTGCGGCCTCCCGCCCTCGGGCATCGGGCCCTGGACGTCCGGCACCGGCGCGGGCGGGGACGTCTTCGAGAGCTGGTTCTTCGTGAAGGAGCGCTGATCATGCGAACAGACTGCGGATGCGGCTGCGGTGGCGACGCCACCCGGACCTCCGCCTTCGTACGTCCTCGCTTCTTCGCAGGGCAACTGCTGACCGAGGACGACCTCAGCCTGCTGGTCGAGTACACGACGGCGAAGGCCAGACTGCACAACCGGTCCCTGTACGGGCCCGGAGTCATCTGCGGCCTCGCGGTCACCTGCGATCCGTGCGGCGGCGGAACCGTGGCGGTCCACCCCGGACACGCGCTGGACTGCGCCGGGAACGACATCGTGGTGCCCTGTACCGAGCGCGTCGACGTCACCGCACTGGTGCGGGAGCGCCGCATCAGCGCCTTGGGCGTGGACTGTGGGGAGGACTGCGACGACGACGGCGGGCGCCGCTACGGGCTCTATGTGCGCTACCGCGAGCTCCCCGTCGAACCGGTGGCGCCGTACGCCACCGAGGAGCCCTGCCCCTCGCCGGGATGCGTGCCCTCCAGGATCCAGGAGGGGTACCGATTCGTCGTCAAGTGCGACGACTTCGAGGACCACCGCCACAACCCCGGCACCCGGCTCCTCATGACCCTCGGCGACCTCGCACGCGCCGACCAGGCCCGCACCCGCGACCGGCGGCTCGGGCTCTACACCGACGCCCTGACCGTCGCGTCGCTCGGCACCGGCCGGGCCTTCCGCTTCGACGCCGCCGACGCCCAGCGGTACGCCACCGCCTTCGCGTGGCTGCGCGACAACGCGGGCGGGGAGGGCCCGCCCGCCCCGCCGACGGCCCGCGAGATGACCGAACACGTCCGCGCGCTGGCCGCCGCCGTCGCCCGGTACGACACCTACGACGCGGCCGGGCAGGCCCAGCTCGCGAGGGACTACCCGGACCTCGCCACCGTACGGGAGGCCCGGAGCACCCTGGGCACGGCGTGCGGGCGGCTCAACGGCGCGGACCTGGAAGCGGCGTGGCCGGACCCGCTGCGCGCCGGGATCGCCCGTGCCGTCGTCACCGAGACCGCCGCCCGCGTCGTACCGGAGCGGGGCGACCCGGACGCGCCGCTGGAAGTGCGCATGCTGGCCCAGGGCACCCCGCTCGGTCACGCGCTGCGGGTGGAGTTCCGCGCGGACCTCGGCCTGATCCGGGAGTGGCTGCTGTGCCGGCTGGACCAGGCCACCGACCTCACCGACTGCGCACTGCGCCAGGACATCGCCGCCCTCGACGTACCGCCGCCGCTGCCGTCCCCGCCGCCGGACAGCACCGAGAAGGCGACCATCGCCGAGGTGCAGCGGATCGCGGAGGCGGCCGCCGCCCTGGGCACCGCGGTGCGCCGGTTCCTGACCGACGCGGCGTGCGCCACGCTCAACCCGCCCTGCGGCGACTGCACCGACACCGACGTCCTGCTCGCCCATCTGGAGCTGGACGGCTGCGATGTCGTACGAGTCTGCTCGGCCACCCGGGAGCAGGTGCTGCCGGGCGGATCGGCGTACGGCGAGTGGCTGCCCAAGCTCTACCGCCTACGCGAACTCGCCGGGCGGGTGTGCTGCCGGCCGGTGCCGCGCCACCAGAAGCCCACGCTCCCGTCCGAGGGTCCGGTGGCGCGCCCGTACGCGGACGGACTGCTCGGCGACTGGCCGCGCACCGGGGACCTGGAGGAGATGCTGTCCCTGCTGCTGACCCCCGCACCCGGCGAGACACCGCCCAAGGCGCTGCACGAACAGGTCTACACGACCCCCAGCGAAGTCACCGACAGCATGCAGGAGCTCGCCCGGCTCAGGACGCGGGTCGCCGATCTCACCGCCGCCGTGGAGGGGCTGCGCGCCCAACTGGGCAGCGCGCAGACACAGGTGAGCCACCTGGAGGAGCGGGTGTCGAGCCGGGCGCCGGACCCATCCGGCGAATCTGCTCAGGAGCCGGATCAGACCCCGGACCAGCCACCCGGGCAGGCGGCCGAGCCCGCCAAGCCTCCGGCCAAGCGCACCCGGTCGTCCCGTACCCGGAAGCCCGGTGAGACGCCATGACGGGCCCCCTGCGCCCCGCCTTCCACGAGGGCCAGGTGCTGGCCGCCGCGGATCTGTCGGCCACGGTGGAGTACGCGCGCGGCGGGGCCGCCCGGCATGCGCGCCACCTGCACGAGTGGGGCATCGTCGAAGGGCTCGGCCTCGTCACCCAGCCCCGTACCGACCCGCTGACGGGCGTCCGCCATGTCGAGGTGAGCGTCTCGGCGGGCATCGCCGTCGACGGTACGGGCCGCGAGGTGGTCGTCACCGAGCCGGTCGTGCTGCGAGAGAGCGACTTCGAGGAGGTCAACGGCGCGGACCAGCCGACCGACGAGCCCTACCCGGTCTTCCTCACCGCGGCCGACCGGGAACCGGCTGAGCCCGCCGGGCCGGTCTCCTACTCCGGGAGTGCCACGAAGACCCGGGTGGAGGAGTCGTACCAGATCCTCTTCGGGCGCCTCGGCGACGAGCGGCTGGCCGCCGAGCAGCAGCCGCCCGCGATCGGCGATCCACCGGGCGATCCGCCCGTCCGCTGGCTGGTCCTGCTGGGCTATGTCCACTGGGCGGATGGCCACTTCAGCGGCGTCGAGACGGCGGCGCGCGGTGTCGCGGCGCGGTTCGCCGGAGTGCGTGCGGACACCGTCTCGGCCCGGTCGGGCGCGCTGACCCTGCGGACGGGCACGGAGACCCAGGAGGGCGAGCCGGCGCTGGTCCTGACCGGCGGCGAGACGCCGAACCTGGTCTTCGGCCTGTACCAGGGCGGCGGCGCGGTCGCTCCGCTGATGACCGTGGCGGCCAACGGCAACCTCACGATCGAGGGCAGCTTCGGCGGCCGGATGCCGGCCGGCAGCACGCTGGTGGCCTCCGGGACCGCCACCGACGGGATGCTGCTGCCGCTGCCGTCCGGCGTCACCCCGGAACAGGTCGCCGACGGCCGGGTCGTGATCCATGTCCAGCTGACCCCGCGCATACCGCCCCTGGCGGAGTCGGCGCTGTTCAGCCCGGTGGAGGCCACGGTGGACGCCGACCGGCGGGTCCGCTGCCGGGTGCGCGTGTACAACCCCTCGGTGAACTGGAAACAGCCGGTCGAACAGCCCGGGGCGGTCGACTTCCTCGTCCTGGCGACGGTCGCGGCAACGAACGGCGGTGGCTGACGATGGCTCTTTCCGTGGTGTACGCCGCCGACACCGGCCATGTCGTGGGCGCGCTCGCCCTGACCGGCGCCGACGCCCCGGCCGATGTGGCGTCGCTTGTCGGACGCGCGCTGCCGCTGCGCGTCTCCCTGGGCGAGGGCCGCATCGCGACCCTTCCGCTGAACGCCCGGGACCTCGCCGTGGCGGCCGTCGACGACGAACCGGGCGCCCTCGCCCAGCCGTTGGCCCACGGGGTCGAGATGACGCCCGAGGGCAAGCCCAAACCGGGGCTGGTGCGCCTCGCGTCGTGGACCGACGGCATCGCGCTGGCCACTGACGGGGTCACCGTCACCGTGAAGGTCGCCTCGGCCCGCGCCACCCCCGTGGTCGCCCTGGTCTCCGACGAGCAGGACACCCATGTGCTCACCGGGGAGATCCCCACCCAGCAGACCCAGGTGAAACTGCCGGTGACCCTCGTGGCGGGCAGTGCGTACGGAGTGCTGGTGCTCGCGGTCGGCTGGGCGGGCCGCCTGGAGAGGCTGGGGGTGACGTGAACGCGCCCACCGCGCCGCCGACCGGCGGGACGGGCGAGACCGGCGGAATCGGCCGAATCGACGGGACCGGCGACGGCGGTGAGTCCGGCGAGATCACGGTGCGCCGGTGCACCGTGACGGTGCTCCGGCGGGGTGGGTGGAGCTGGGGATCCGAGCCACGCGGCCTGATCCGCCATGTGGTGGAGGCCCTGCCGGAGTTGCTGGCGGACCACTTCGCCGAGCTGCTGGCGGCCGACGGTCCGGACGTGGAGATCACCGAGCCGCTGACCGTCACTGTCCGGCCGGGCCGCTCCGACCGCTCGATGGCGGGCGGTCCGCCGGTCGAGGTCCACTTCGCGCCGGTGCCGGTCGTGGAACACCCCGTCGGTGAACCCGGCACCGACGCCGAGTCGTTCGCGCTGGCCTTCGAGGAGTCGTTCGCGGCGGCCCCGGATCCGTGGACCGCCCCGGGCGCCGCCGCGCTCTTCGCCGAACTCGCCGAGCGCGGCGAACTGGACGCGCTGCTCGCGCTGTTGCCGGACGCGTCGGTGCGGGCGTATCTGCTTGCCCTGCTCGGCGTGGACGACACGGCGGCCGCACGGCTGCTCGCCGAACTCGTCGGGCGCGCCCTCGCGGCCGACCCTCCGCCCGCGCACTCGCCGCTCGGCGAGGCCGCCCGCCCCGGGCCCGCCGAGGCGCTGCCCGAGCGGCTGCGCACCACCGTCGTGGGCGCCGACAGGGCGGGCCTGCCCCAACTGCTCGCCGACTTCCTGGCGTCGGCCGACCGCGAGGAGGCGGTACGCCTGGTCCGGTCCCTGGCCGGGCCGTACGACCCGGGCGCCGATGAGCCGCCCGGCGCGGCGGGCTCCACCGCCGCGGGCACCGCCTCAGGAACGAGCACGAGTGCCGGAGCGCTGACGAGTGGCGAGGTACGGGTGTGGTCCGCCCTGCCCTTCCTGCTCGCCGGACCGCTGGCGCGCATCGGGTACCTCGACGCGATCGGGCCCGCCCTGGCCGGTATCGAACTCGCCGACGAGGCACCGCTGTTCGCCGCCGCCCTGGCGTACAAGGTGCTCGGCGAGACCGCCCGGGGCTGGCGCCGGGCCGAACGGGACACCGAGGCCGCGGCCGCCTTCGCGGGCCTCCCGCCATCCGTCGCCGAGGAGCGGCTGACCGACTTCGCCCGCCAGGTGGGCCCCGCGCTTCCGGTCCTCGACGGCGTCCTGGCGCTGTCGGTGTGCCGGGGCCACGACCCCGCCGATCCGCTGCTGCTCACAGGGGCCGACGACGGGCTCCTCCTCATCGACGCCCACGGCATGTTCCCGATCGCCTGGACCTCGGAGGCCGCCGGACTGCTGCCGCACTGGGAGTCCTGCGGGCGGCCGCCCGTGCTGCTCTGCGACGGGCCCCTGCCGCCCGGCACCCTGCGCGATCTGGCCTCGGCGGGTGTGCCGTTCCTCACCGGCGTACGGCCGCTGCGCGGCGACCCGGTGGCGCGGCTGCCCTGGCGCACCCCGCTGTGGGCCGCCGAGGGCGCGGCCCCGGACCTGCGCCTCGCCGCCGAACTGCCCGCCCACACCCAGCGGTGCGCGGACCTGGTCACCGCCCTGGTCACCGGGCGCCGGGCGGTGCCGCTCGCCCGGGACGGCGGTCTGGAGCGCACCGTCACCCTGGCGGCCGCGCTCGGCCTGTCCACGGTCGCCTGGACGCTCTGGCGCGACCGCGAGACACCGGATCCGGTGCCGGCCCTGCATCGCTTCGCCGACCTGGAGGCCACCGTGCGGTTCGAGGCCACGGCCGTCCGGGTGCGCGTCCCGATGGGACGGCGCCACGCGGACCTCCACAACGGCGGCCTGCTCGCCGATGTGTCCGACGTGCCCTGGCTGGGCGGCCGGACCCTGACCTTCTCGGCCGGGTGAGACCCATGGGCGTATCCGCGGTGGAGCACATGCGGCTACGGCTGGCCGGCCTGCACGGGGCGCTCAGGACCGCCGTCGAGCGCCAGGCCCGGCTCGCCGCCCGGCTCACCAGGCCCGACCTCACCCCGTACTGCGTGACGGACGAACAGGTCGATGTGCTGCTCGGCGAGGTGCACGCCTTCACCGACACCATGGCCGAGCCCTACCCGCCCCCGCCGCCGGAGCCGGAAGCCGAATGGGAGCTGAGGCGGCGCGCGTCCGCCGAGGGCCGGGCCCTGCCGCTGGACGCGCTCGCCACCCGCTTCGGCCTGACCCGCGCGGAGCAGGACGCCCTGCTGCTGGCCGCCGCGCCCGAACTGGACCGCGGCTACGAGCGGATCTACGCCTACATCGTGGACAACCTCAACCGGCGGCTGCCCAGCGTGGAGCTGCTGATGGCCGTGGGCGCGGACAGCGCTGCCGCGCGCCTGGCCCTGCGCCGCTCCCTCGGCCCGGCCGGACCGCTGCGCCGCTACGGACTGCTGCGCGCACACGGCGCGGCCGCGGTCGAACTCGCCCAGGAACTCCTCCCCGGCCCCGGGGTGCTGGACTTCCTGCTGGGCTGGGGCGGCGACGTCGGACTGCTCGGCCACGACCCCGGCGAGGTCGCCCCGCCGGAGCCGCGCGTGCTGTCCCCGTACCTCTCCTCCGAGCGGCTCACCCGGCTGGGCCGGGCGCTGGGCTCGGGCGATATCGACCTGGCCGGGCTGTGGGGCTGCCCGCCCGACGGCCAGCTCGACGCCGTACAGGCGCTGGCCCGGGCCGCCGGGGCACCGCTGCGCACCCTGACCGACGACCCCGAGGCCGATCTGCGGACGGCCGCCGTGCTGGGCGCGGTGCTGTGGGTCCCCACCGACGATCTGCACGGCGAGCCGCGGCGGGCCACCGCCGACACGGTGTCCGCCGCGCTGCCCCGCTCGCGCGTACCGGTGTGCCTGACCGGCCTCAAGCCCTGGCGCCCGGCTGGCCTGCTCGCCGCCCGCGCCTACGCCGAACTCACCGTGCCGGTACCCGGGTTCACCGACCGCCGGGCGATGTGGTCGGCCGCCCTGCCGGACCTGAACGGAACCCTCCTCGAAGACCTCGCCGTCCGCTACCGGATGAGCGGCGGTGAGCTGCGCGCCGTCGCCTCGGTCGCGGACGCCGGGGCGCGCCTGGCCGGCAACGGACACCCGGAGCCGGTCGCCGCCCACGTCGAGCCCGCCATCGCCACCGTCACCCGCGGCCGCAGCGGCAGCGCCGTCCACTCGATCACGCCCCGCCGCACCGTCGAGGACCTGGTCCTGCCCGACGTCCAGTTCCGCCAGATCCTGGAGATCGCCTCTGCCTTCCGCGCCTGGCCCCGGATCGCCGAGAGCTGGGGCTTCGCCCGCCGCTCCGGGCACGGCGGGGTCAAGGCGCTCTTCACCGGGGAGCCCGGAACCGGCAAGACCATGTCCGCCGAGATCGTCACCGGCATGCTCGGCCTTGAACTGCTCAAGGTGGACCTCGCCCAGGTCGTCTCCAAATGGGTGGGGGAGACGGAGAAGAACATGGAGACCGCGTTCCGGCAGGCCGAGGAGAGCCACGCGGTGCTGCTCTTCGACGAGGCCGACGCGCTGTTCGGCAAGCGCGGTGAGGTGAAACACGGCACCGACCGCTACGCCAACCTGGAAGTCGGCTATCTGCTGCAGCGCCTGGAGGCCAGCGACGGCCTGGTCATCCTGACCAGCAATCTGAAGGACAACATCGACCCGGCCTTCACCCGGCGCTTCCACTTCGTCGTCCACTTCCCCCGCCCGGCCGCCGCCGAACGCCGCCGGCTGTGGCGCCTCGCCTTCCCTCAGGAGGCCCCCCTCGCCCCCGACGTGGACCTGGGCGCCCTGGCCCGCCTGGACATGACCGGCGCCGCCATCACCGCGGCGGCCCGCACGGCGGCACTGGCGGCGGCGGACGGGGGCGGCGATACGATTGCCATGCGCCATGTCGTACGTGGTGTGGCACGCCAGTTCCAACGCGAGGCCCGCCTGCTCCGCCCGACCGAACTGGGCCCGCACGCCCGTCTGCTCGACGACGCATCCCAGGGGTGAAGCCGATGCTGCCCACCGAACCCCCGCTCTCCCTCCACCGCCTCCTGGCCCCGGTCCCGTCCGTCCGCCCGCAGGAGGTCGCGACGGCGGTCCGACAGGGTCCGGCCCCGAGCCCGGCACCGACTCCCGCTCCCGCGCCCGTGAGCAATGCCACGGTGGCTCATGCGGCGCACCCTCCAGCCACGGTGGGGTCCTCGCTCCTGGTTGGTCAGGACCGGTCGGGGAACGCGGCCGTGGCCCATGCCGCGCTGCGGGCGGTGCCGGGCGCGGTGCCGCTCATGGTGCCCGTGCCGCGGACCACGACTCCGAGGCCGTGAGCCCCGGCCTCCGGCCCTCAGGGGGCCGGAGGGCCCCGCACGGCAATCCCGGACGCCTCAGCCGCTCCCGCCTGAGGCGGCCCGGCGCTGGAACCCCTCGATCATCGGGACCAGTTCGCGGATCTCGGCCACGGTCTCCTCGTCGACCGGGTCGGTCCGCACGTTCGCGGGGTCCCATGACTCGTTCTCCAGCCAGTCGACGTACTGCGTGTGGTGCTCGTGCAGGACGGCGAGCAGGGAATCGCCGCAGCGTTCGACCTCGTTGTGCGGCTCGACGTCCTTCCAGATCCCGAATACGGTCGTCCGGCCCGCCCCGAGTTCGGCGAGGCTGTAGCAGTGCACCCGGCCGCCGTGCTCGAGGTTGACGTTGACGCCGAGGAACAGGGGAACCAGGTCCGGGTCGCGGGCGAAGACCTTGTGCGTGATGTCCGCCATCGGATCGGGCCGCTCCGGCAGGCCACCGCGCTCGGGGGGTACGGCCAGACGCCAGGGCAGAAGGGGGAAGTCCACCATGAGGTCCAGGGAGTGGGGGCCCGCATCGGCGAGTACGAAGAACTCCTCGGGGAAGCCGACGCCGTAGCACTCCCGTACCACCTCGTGGGGCCCGAGTCCCCGCGTGTAGAGGGCCCTGGCCAGGCTTGCCATCGACGCGTAGTCGTCGCGTGACGACTCGGCGCGCGGACGCCGCGGCGCGTCCTCGGTCACTCCGGCCCCTCTCCGGTCCGCTCGGCCTCCATGATGCTCCTCAGCAACGGGGCGAGCTCGCCCCAGACATTCTTGAGCGCGTCGGCGGTCAGCGCGGTGATGATCCGGCGCGTCACCTTCCGGGCCTGCTCGACCACCTGCCCGGCCTGCGGTGTGCCCGCCTCCGCCAGGGTCTGGGCCAGGCGCTTGGCGTCCTCTCTGAGCTTCTTGGCGCGTGTTCTGATCACCACGCTGTGCACGGTCCGCCGAGGATCGTCGGCCATCAGCTTGACGACTTCTTCGACATGGACGAAGACGATGTCCTGGAGTTGGGCCTGCAGCTTCGCCCACGCCTTCTTGCTCATGCCCTGCGGCTTCGGGGTGGACAGGATGAACTCCTGGGCGAGCCGCGTGGCGCTGGCCATGGACTGCGACTGGAGCACCAGCGCGTAGGCCCGGTGGCTGCGGCGGGCGATCTCCTCCGCGCCCAGCCTCGGATCGAGACCTTCGCCGCGCTCGGCTCCGACGACCTTCCGCGGGGTCACGGAGAGACCGCGCTTGTCGTCGCCCGGGGCCGGGCTCGTGGTGGTGCCGGCCAGGGGCGCGTAGACGATGGAGAAGCCGTCGCCGAACAGCTCCATCAATTTGATCTTGAGTTTCCGGCCCTCGGCACCGCCGATGGGGTACAGCTCTCCCTGGGCCTCGAGCAGGCCCTGGGTCCGGGGATCCTGGAAGATGCCCGCGGAGCCTTCCTTGTCCCACGCCTTGATGAGCATGTTCGGCTCGGTCGGGTAGAGCATCTGCGTGTGCCGCTTGTCGATGGCCTCCCGGATCGCCCGGTCCACCTGGTTGGAGAGCGTCGTCAGCTGGACGGTGCGGGGGTCGGCGTCCTTCTTCCAGTCGAAGTTCTCGAAGGTGTAGCCCCCGATGGTGAGCAGCGGGTGCTCCCGCATCTCGCCCAGCACCTTGGTGTAGGCGGCCAGGACGCCCATTCCCTTGGTGGTCGAGACACTGGTATCGGCGTCCTGGCTGACGATGTGGACCTGCTTGTTGGCCTTGCTGAGGATGTCCACCGCCTTCTTGGTGTACGAGGAGCCGAGCACCTGCTGGCGGAAGACACCGTAGGGAAGCGCCTTCTTGTCGCGCAGGCCGGATTCGTTCTTCTCCGCGAGCTCCCGCTTGCCGTCCGTCTCGAGGCCCCGGTACTTCGCGCGCACCTCGGCCAGGGGGGCGTTGCCCTGCTCCTTCCCTTCCCGGACGCGGACCCACCGGGGCGTCCAGACGAAGCCGAAGACGGCCGCGACGAGCTTGCTCGGCGGATTGACCATGCCGATGGCCGCGCTCAGCTCGCTCTTGTTCTTCTCGGGTTTGAGGCCCTCGAAGGCGTTGACGCCGATGACGACGGCGGTCCTGGCCGCGGCCATGTCCTCCGCCCCGCCCCCGGGGACGTCCCACGCCGTACTCAGGTACCGGGAGGCCACCGCGGAGTTGCTCTCGATCTCGGAGGGAATGGCCGCCATGTTGACGACGAAGCCGATGAAGGGGTCGTTGCTCTGCCCGGCGGGCCTGACCTCGTGCAACTGCGCGACCGTCGGTCCGTACCTGTTGACGTCCATACGGCCCTGCGCTCTGGCGATCCGGTACGGGAACTCGTCCTCCGACAGGGCCTCGACCGGCGTGTCTTCGCTCGGGTTGATGGTCACTCTGATGCGGTACTTGCCCTCGGCGATCTTCTTGAGCTGGATCCGGGTGAGGCCGTGCCGCCGCTTGATCGGGCCGAGGCCGCGCCGCACCGTCTTGACCGTGGCCGCTTCCTCGTTGAGCAAGTGCGTCGCATCGCGCACGGCGGCGTCGAGGGCGCGCTTCTTGTCCGCCTCGGTCCGCTTGTCCGGCCGCTTGTCGGGCCGCTTCTTCTTCGGGTCGCGCCTGCGCTTGGGCCTGCGCCGGTCGGGGCGGCGCCGCTGGTCCGGACGCTTTCGGCGGCGCGGGCGGCCCGGGCGCTTCCGGTCCGGGCGGCGCTTCGGCTTCGGCTTGGGCTTCTTCTTCTCGAACCTCGGCTTGATCTTGGACCAGAGCTTCTTCACCAGCCCCACGATCTTGTCGATCACCCAGTCCACGGCCCGGCCCACCGGCTTGGACATCGCCTGGACGATCTGCTTGACGCGGGAGGCGATCCCGCCCACGCCCAGGATCGCGGCCAGGACGCCCAGCAGGACGGGGATGGAGCGGGCCAGGGCCTGCTCGATCAGGCCTGGTACGCCCCCGCTGCCGCCTCGCGCGATCGCGATGACCGCGTCGAGCACGGCGTTCACGAACTCGATGATCTGGCGCGCCTGGGTGACGATGAAGCGCACGATGTCGATGATCAGCTTCACCGCCCGGACGAACGCCGACGCGGGGTTGAGCAGCGAGATCACCCACATGATCCCGGCGACGACGATCGTCGGGGTGACGTAGGCGATGACCTTGTCCAGCAGATCCTTGCGCAGGTCGCCCACGCGGGTCTTGAGGTCGTCCCACATCCCGGCGACGCCCCGCTTGCGGACCTCCGCGACCAGTGGCACCGCGGTCTCGGCCGCCGCGACCGCCGGTTCCATCTTCGGCACCTTGCGGACGATGCGGGCGCGTACCGACTGCCAGGTCAGCCCGAGCAGGGAGGCGAGCATCTTCAGCACGCCCTGGACGTCGAACTTCGACGGCAGTTCGATACCCGCCTCGGCCGTCTTGCCAAGCAGCCAGGACAGGATGCCCTGCTGCAGGTGCCGGCCGATGTTCCGCAGGAACTGTCGCAAGCCGGCGCCGACGGCCGATACCAGGTTGCGCAGGAAGCCGATCGGGTCCTTGAGGATCAGCATGACCGCCGACGCGGCCTTGGCGAGGACCGACAGCAGCAGCCGCTTCAGCTCCAGGATGGTGTTGATCACGGACTTGACCGCGTCCACGGCCTTGGCCACCAGGCCCTTGTTCTTCTCCTTCGCCGCGGCGATCTCGTCGTCGACGGACTTGAGCGCGTCGGTGTACTTGGTGGCCAGCGTGTCGACGAGCTGGGTGCCCTTGTCGTCCACGGACTGGGTGAGTTCGTCGAACTTGTCGGCGAACTCGGCGGCCGCCTGCTGCCCGATGGACCGCAGATCGGCCGGGAGCTTGCGCACCGCGGTCTGCATTTCGGTGCGGCCCTGGGCGATGCGCCGTTTCGCCCGGTTCAGCTCCCCGCCGATGGTGTCGGCGACGTCGGAGATGACCTGCCGCATCCGGCGGACGTAGTTGTCGCGGGCCTCCTCGAAGATCTTGTCGGCTTCGGCGGGCAGCCCGGCGAACAGGTCCCGGAGCCAGCGCGCTTTGCCGGACCAGCCCGAGTACCGCCGGTCCTTGTACTCCTCCATCTTCCGCTTGTGTTCGGCGGTGAACGCGTCCCGCGCCGCCTTCTCTTCCCTGCCGAACTGGTCGTCGACCAGCTTGTCGAGGCCGTCGAGGATCGCCTCGACTTCCTTCTTCATCGTGTCGAAGACGCCTTGCAGGATGGCCGTGACCTGGGCCCGCTTCTCCTCGTCCCGGCCCTGGGCACCGGTCTTGCCCGCGCCGACCTGCTGCCCGGTCCGCACCCGCTGGGCGCCGATCGCGCCCATGGCGGCGGCGCCGAGCCGCTGGGCCTGTGCGGTGGCGGTGCGCAGTTCCTTCTTCTCGTGCCCGCGCATCCGGCCGGGGGCCGCCTCGGAGTGCCGTTCGGCGGCTTTCTTCTCACCCAGGGCGTTCTTGAACGTCGGCTCGTTGGACTTCGTCAACTGCACCTCGGTGACCTGCGCGTCCGCCATCTGCCGGTCGACCTGTGCGGGTCCCGAGGACAGGTCGGTGGCCGACGGCGGCAGCTTGTCCGGTACGGCGTTCGCCGGGTTGGGTGTGCCCGGGGTCCCGGGGGGCCGGTCCGGGGTCACTGGTACGACCTTCTTGGGGACGGCCGCCGAGGTGTCCGGCGGGGCGGCGGTCGTCACGGCGATCTGCTCGGCCGAGTCCGCCTTGCCCTCGCCGACCTTGCCCCGCACCTCCTGCCGCACCTCATCGGCCTTGCCGGAGTCGGCGAACTTGTCCGCCTCGTCGAGGTTCTTCGGCGCCTTCTCGGCGATCGCCTTCTCGACCGCCCGGATGAACGCGTCCTTGTCGAAGTCCTTCGGCTTGGCCTCGTTCATCTTCTCGGCGTTGGCGGTCTTGCCCTGCGCCTCTTCGTCGTCCTTGGGCGGCCGGGCGGCGTCCTGCGCGGCACCGGCCTCCGCCTTCGGGGGCGGGTGCGAGGCCGCCACCGAGCGCTTC
>NZ_JAAAYH010000199.1:0-16233 GCF_018035285.1 Streptomyces sp. MK37H
CTACAGCCGCTCCGCGGCCGTCGCGGCGTACTCCTTGCGCAGGGCGTCCAGGACGGGATGCTCCGGGTCGAACTCCACCCCGTCGATCGACCGGATCGGCCGTACGCCCACCCCCGCGTTCAGGGCGAACGCCGCGCGCAGTTCGCCGAAGCGGTCACGGTCGACCCGCTCCGTGTGCTGCGGGCCGCCGTGGCTGCGGCGGAGCAGTTCCTGGGTGACGCCGGGCAGACACACGGCGTCCGGCCACAGCAGGCGATCGCCGTCGAAGAACCCCACGTTCCAGGTCGCGCCCTCGGACACCGCGCCCCGCTCGTCCGTCAGCAGCACATCGTCGTAGCCGTCGAGCTGGGCCAGGCGGCGCAGCCGCAACAGCCCGAACAGCCCGACGTGTTTGACCTCCGGCAGGTCGCGGTGGTGCGCTGCGGTGCGCACGCTCAGCGGCGGCAACGAGGGCGCGGCGGCGGGCCGGGTGGTGACCAGGATCCGCGGCCTGGCCTCGGCCCCGGGCCGCTCCAGCCCGAGGTCGGGGTCGTACACGGTCACCCGGACCGTGAGCGGACCGGTGGTGTCCGCGACCGCGCGCCGGGCCAGTTCGCGGATGCGGTCCCGGTCCGGGTCGGTGCCGAACAGCACACCGCAGTCCCGTACCAGCCGGTCCAGATGGAGGGACAGCCCGCGTACCCGCCCGTCCTCCACCCGCATGGTGGTGAAGTGGCCGTAGTTGGTCATGGCCAGCGCCGTCAGCTCGCGGATGCCCGCCGGTTCCCCGTTCAGCTCTGTCATGGGGCCAGTCTTGCAGCCGGGGGGTGGACGGACTCGGCGAGTCGCCCGAGCTTGTCGGGGTTGATCAGGCCGTAGATGCCGCGCACCCGCTCGCCGTCGGGCGCGGGGTCGAACACCGCGGCCGCGTACAGCGTCCCGCCAATGAACAGGACCACTCCCGGGCCTCCGTTGATCTCCACCGGGCGCGCGTGGAAGGTGGGCAGTTGCGCGCTGACGGCGGCAACCAGGCGGGCCACCTTGTCCCGGCCCTCGATCACGCGGAGGGCGGCGCGGCGCTTGCCCCCGCCGTCGCTCCACATGACCACCTCCGGGGCCAGGACGTCCATCAGGGCGTCGAGGTCGCCGCCGATGGCCGCGTCGAGGAACCGCTCGGTGACGATGCGCTGGGTGGAGCGGTCGAGGTCATAGCGCGGCCGGCGGGCCTCGACGCGCTCCTTGGCGCGGTGGGCGAGCTGGCGGACGGCGGCCGGGCTGCGGCCCAGGATCGCGGCGATCTCCGCGTGGTCGTAGGCGAACGCCTCGCGCAGCACGAACACCGCGCGCTGCAAGGGGGTCAGCGTCTCCAGGACCACCAGCATCGCCAGGGACACCGATTCGGTGCGGATCGCGGTGTCGGGGGTGTCCGGTTCGGTCAGCACGGGCTCGGGCAGCCAGGGGCCGATATAGCTCTCCCGGCTGCGGCGGGCGCGGCGCATCTGGCTGAGCGCGTGGTTGACGGCGATCCGCACCAGATAGGCCCGGGGGTTGGCGATCTCCTTGTCCTGGACCGACGCCCAGGACAGCCAGGTCTCCTGCACCACGTCCTCGGCGTCGGCGACCGTGCCGAGCATGTTGTAGACGATGGAGAAGAGCAGCTCACGATGGTGGAGGAAGTCCTCGCTCCCCGCATCCGGCACCGGCCTGTCCTGCGGTCCCGCGCGGTCCTTCCACGGTGATACGGGGGTGTCCATTGCACCGATGGTAGGCGGCACGCCGCTCCGGCCACCGCATAGGATCGGCTCATGCCAGATCTCGTATCCGTCAACTACCGCAAGTACGACGGCACTCTGCACTGGAACCTGCGGATGCGCAGGCTGGGCGAGGACGACCACGGCGTCTGGCTGGGGCTGCCCGGCGGTGCCGTCATGCGCAAGGGGTACGGCCCGATGGTGCCGATCGCCTGCGCGCATGTGATCCTCCTCCCGCGCGACGCATGGTGGACCGCGGCGTTCAACGCCCCGCCCCGGGAGACCGAGATCTACTGCGACATCGCCACGCCTGCCGAGTGGCTCTCCTCCCACGAGGTGTCGATGGTCGACCTGGACCTCGATGTGATCCGCAAGCGGACGGACGGCTCGACCCTGATGGACGACGAGGACGAGTTCGCCGAGCACCAGGTGCGGTACGGCTATCCGGCGGACGTCATCGCGGAGGCCGAGGCGGCGGGGCGGTGGCTGATGGACGCGGTCGACGGGCGCGCCGAGCCGTTCGGGGACGCCTCCAAGGCGTGGCTGGGCATGGTCGACGGCGAGCGGCCCTGAGGCCATCCCGCTGTCGGCTCACCGCCGTCGCACCGTCACCTCACCGGGGTGGCCGTCCCGTGCCCCGCGAGGCCGAGGACGACTCCTCCGTACGCCCTTTGGCAGGCCGTTTCTCCGGCACCGGCCGGTCCCCGGCGGGATCAGCGGCCGGGCGACCGCGCAGCGGCCGGACGGCTATCGCCGCCGATATCAGGAGCAGCCCGCCCAGCATGACGAAGGGGGCGGCGGTGCCCGCGAGCCCCGCGAGCAGACCGGCGGAGGCGGGCGCGGCCACCTGGCCGAGCCGGTTGCCGGTGAGCCGCAGCGCGAGGGCCGTGCTGCGCGCCCCCTCGGGGGCCGCCTGGACGACGGTCGTCATCGACAGCGGCTGGCCGACGCCGAGGCAGAAGCCGAGCCCGGCCAGCAGCACCCCGAGCGCCCAGGCGGGCACCGGCAGGGCGATGCCCGCGCACAGCAGCGCGGCGCCCAGACAGCTGACGGCCATCAGCACGGTGCGGCCCATCAGCCGGATCATCGGGGTCATGGCGAGCCGGCAGGCCACGGTGGCGGCGGCGCGCAGGCTGAGCAGCACACCCACGACCGCGGGCGAGATGCCGCGCTGTTCGCCGACGACCGGCAGATAGGCGGTGAGGATGTCGGTGGCGGAGAGCACGGCGAGGCTGATGAATATGCCCGAGGCGACCCCGCGGGTGGTCAGGATGGACCGTACGGAGACCTTGCGGGCCGGGGCCTCCTCGGCGGGCCCGGCCGCCGTTCCGTCCGGGCGGCGCTCGATGCGCCACAGCGAGGTGACGGAGACGGCCGCGAGGGCGGCGGAGACCAAGAGCGCGGCGGCGCTGGTGCGGCCCATCGCCCCGTCGTGTTCGGAGACCACCAGACCGGCCGCGATGGGCCCGATGAGCTGGCCGAGCGAGGTGCCGATGGTGAAGTGGCCGAAGTTGCGGTCCTGGTCCTCGGGCGCGCTCTGGCGGGCCACGATGGACTGGGCGCCGATGACGAACGACAGATGGCCGAGGCCCATCACCCCGCTCCACGCGGCCATCGCGGGCAGCGATCCGGCAGTGCCGCTGAACGCACAGCCGGTGGCGATGAGGGCGACCCCGATGGGCAGCAGCGGGGCGCACCGCCCGTGGTCGGTGCGCCGCCCGAGGGGTACGGCGGCGAACAGCGGCAGCAGGGCGTAGATACCGGCGATCACGCCGATGGCACGGGCGTCGGCACCGAGCGCCAGCGCCCGGTAGGAGACGGCCGGCCGCGCCATGCTCACCGCCCCCTGGGTGAACGAGAAGGCGATGACTAGGCGCAGCAGCCAGCCCCTACCGGGCGCGGAGAGCTTCACGGCTCAGATGATGCCGAACGCGAGACCGGCGGCGAGCACCACCAGTGAGGTGAGCGCCGCCCATTTCACGGTGAACCGGGTGTGGTCGCCGAATTCGACCTTCGCCATGCCGACGAGTACGTAGACGGCGGGGACCAGCGGGCTCGACATGTGCAGGGCCTGTCCGACGAGCGAGGCGCGGGCGATCTCCAGCGCGGACACCCCGTGGGCGGCCCCGGCCTCGGCGAGGATCGGCACGATGCCGAAGTAGAAGCCGTCGTTGGACATGAAGTAGGTGAGCGGGAGGGACAGCACACCGGTGACGATGGCCATGTGCGGGCCCATGCCCTCGGGGACGCCGTCGACCAGCCAGCGGGCCATGTGCTCGACCATGCCGGTGCCGGTGAGGACGCCGGTGAAGACGGCCGCGGCGAAGACCATTCCGGAGACGTTGACGACGTTCTCGGCGTGCGCGGCCACCCGCGCCTTCTGGTCGTTCATGTTCGGGAAGTTGACGGTGAGCGCGACGGCGGCGGCGAGCAGGAAGAGGACCGGGATCGGCATGGTCTCGGTCACCATCAGGGCGAGCAGGGCGACGGTCAGGGCCGCGTTGAACCAGTAGAGCTTGGGGCGCAGGGTGGCGCGGTGGGGGTCGAGCCCCTTGAACTCGTCGCCGTCCTCGTCGGAGGCGTCCGAGGAGCCGGAGCCGTTCGAGGACTGGGTCTCCGCGTCGGTGCCGGAGCCCGCGCCGCCGCCGGTCAGCGCGGCCCTGACTGCCTTGGCGCCCTTACGGCCCTTGGCCCCCTTGCCGCCGGAGCCCGCGCCGACCAGCACCTGCTCCGGGTCGCCCGCGGTGACCTCGTCCAGCGTCAGCACGCCGAGCCGCTTGCGCTCGCGCAGGCCCAGGCCGTAGGAGAGGGCGATGACGAAGAGCAGACCGACCGCGAGGGCCGGGATCATGGGCACGAAGATGTCGCTGGCGTCGACCTTGAGCGCGGTGGCGGCGCGGGCGGTCGGGCCGCCCCAGGGCAGCGTGTTCATCACGCCGTTGGCCATGGCCGCGACACCGGTCATCACCACCAGGCTCATCTTCAGCCGCCGGTAGAGCGGCACCATGGCCGACACGGTGATCATGAAGGTGGTGGAGCCGTCGCCGTCGAGCGAGACGATCGCCGCGAGGATCGCGGTGCCGACCACCACCCGCATCGGGTCCGCCTTGCAGAACCGCAGGATGAGCCGGACGATCGGGTCGAAGAGGCCGACGTCGATCATCACCCCGAAGTAGATGATCGCGAACATCAGCATGGCGGCCGTGGGTGCCAGATCGCCGACGCCCTGGAGGACGTAGTCCCCGAGGTGCGCCCCCTTCCCGACAAGCACACAGAACAGCGCGGGGATGAGCACCAGGGCGCCCATCGGGGACATCTTTTTCATCATGATCAGGACAAGGAATGTCGCGATCATGACGAAGCCGAGGATGGTCAGCATAGTTGGCTACCTCACGTTCGCCTTTGAACTCCCCCAGAATTGGCGGTCGAGGCGACGTTAGGTGCGGCAACTTTCCGTTAACAAGGTCTTGACGCGTGAGCAATAAGCGCAAAACCCCAGGTCAGTGCCGTAGCGAGGGTGATACGCGCACCG
Source organism: Streptomyces sp. MK37H (assembly GCF_018035285.1). Taxonomy (NCBI): domain Bacteria; kingdom Bacillati; phylum Actinomycetota; class Actinomycetes; order Kitasatosporales; family Streptomycetaceae; genus Streptomyces; species Streptomyces sp. MK37H. The sequence continues at coordinate 5,263 of NZ_JAAAYH010000199.1, forward strand.
GGTGGCCATTGAGCACCGCCGTCCCCGAGAGCGGGTCCAGCCGTGAGCCGTCGAAGAGCTGGTTGACATTGACCCCGGGGCGGGCCCCGGCCACGGACAGCCGGACGCCGGGGCGGGCATGGCCCCAGCCGTGCGGCAGGCTCACCACTCCGGCCCGTACCGCGTCCGTCACCTCGACCGGCACCTCCAGCTCCCCGCCCTCGCCCTTGACCCGGGCCAGACCCCCGTCCGCCAGCCCCAGCCGGGTGGCGTCCTCGGGGTGCACCTGGAGCGTGCAGCGGTTGCTGCCGCCCATCAGGGCCGGAACGTTGTGCATCCAGCTGTTGTTGGAGCGCAGATGGCGGCGGCCGACCAGCAGCAGCCCCGAGGGCCGGTCGGCCAGCGACCGGCGCAGCCGCTCCACATCGGCGGCCAGCGGCTCCGGGCACAGCTCCACCGTGCCGCTGCGGGTCTTCAGCAGCCCCGGAACGCGCGGCCGCAGCGGCCCCAGGTCGATGCCGTGCGGATGGGCGAGCAGCTTCTCCAGGCTCAGCCCGTCGGGGTCGGCGCCGAAGCCGTCGCCGTACGGGCCCAGCCGCAGCATCATGTCCAGCCGGCGCTCGGGGCCGTCCACCCCGGTCAGCAGCGCGGCCAGCTCACCGGGCTCGCGTCCGTGCACCAGGGAGGACGGGTCGGCGACCTCCTTGCCGAGGGTCCCCTGGATCGCCATCGCGTCCACCGCCTCCGGGTCGGCGCCGCCGTTCCCCCTCACGCACAGCACCAGCCGCGCCAGGATGGCGCTCTCGCTCAGCCGGTCCGCCTCCAGGGGGATGGCGGGGCGGGTGTAGCGGACCTGGTTGCGCACGGCCAGGCTGTTGAAGGCGTAGTCGAAGTGGGGGCTGCGGCTGGGCGGGGGCGGGGGCAGCACCACATGGGCGTGGCGCGAGGTCTCGTTGAGGTACGGATCGACGCTGACCATGAAGTCGAGCCCGGCCAGCGCCCGGTCCAGGCGGTCGCCGTCCGGCGCGGAGAGCACGGGGTTGGCCGCGAGCGCCAGCACCGCCCGTATCCGCCCCTCGCCCGGGGTCTCGATCTCCTCGGCGAGCGCGACGGAGGGCAGTTCGCCCTTGGCCTCGGGGTGTCCGCTGACCCGGCTGTGCCAGCGGCCGAGCGCGAACCCCTTCCCGGGCCGCGCCGGGCGCTCCCGGCGGCCGGTCGCGGCGAGCGGGAACATCATGCCGCCGGGCCGGTCCAGCTGCCCGATGAGCACGTTGACCACATCGACCAGCCAGCTGGTGAGGGTGCCGAACTCGACCGTGGTGGAGCCCACCCGCCCGTACACCACGCCCTTGGACGCGGCGGCCAGCTCACGGGTGAGGGTGCGGATCTCCTCGGCGGGCACATCGCACGCCTCGGCCACCGCCTCCGGCGGGAAGTCCGCGGCCAGCGACCGCACCTCCGCCACCCCGCTGAGGTGCTCGGCGAGCGGGCCCGGGGCCACCAGGTCCTCGGCGAACAGCACCTGAACCATGGCGAAGAGCAGCAGGGCGTCGGTGCCGGGCCGGATCGCCACATGGCGGTCGGCCAGCGCGGCCGTACGGGTGCGCCGGGGGTCGACCACCACCAGCCGGCCGCCGCGCCGCCGCAGCGCCCGCAGCCGCCCGGGGAAGTCGGGGGCGGTGCACAGACTGCCGTTGGAGTCCAGCGGGTTGGCGCCGAGCATCAGCAGATGGTCCGTACGGTCCAGATCGGGCACCGGAAGCGCGTTGGCGTCCCCGTACAGCAGCCCGCTGGAGACGTGTTTGGGCATCTGGTCCAGGGTGCTGGCGCTGAAGACGTTACGGGTGCGCAGCGCGCCGAGCAGCAGCGGCGGATAGAGCCCTCCGGCCACGGTGTGCACATTGGGGTTGCCGAGCACGACCCCCACGGACTGCGGCCCGTGCTCGCGCAGCAGCGGGGCCAGCCCCTCCTCCACGGCGGCGAACGCCTCGTCCCAGCCGGTCTCCACGAGGCGCCCGGCACGGCGGACGAGGGGGCGCCGCAGCCGGTCGGGGTCGGCGTCGAGCTGCCCGAACGCGGCGCCCTTGGGGCAGATGAAGCCGCGGCTGAAGACGTCCTCGCGATCGCCGCGCGCCCCGGTCACCCTCCCCTCCTCGATGGTGAGGGTCAGCCCGCAGGTGGCCTCGCAGAGCGGGCAGATACGCAGGGCAGTGCTCATCGGTCTCTCCCAGGGACGGCGGCGAGGCCGCGATGACGCGCCGGACCCGCTCACCATACCGACTGGTAGGCATGCCGGGGAGGGATCGGCGGGAACTCCCGATCGACCGGACCTCCCAGTGGCCCCGGGATCAGTCCAGTACCCGGGCCAGATAAGCCCGCAGCAGCTCCTTCGTCTCCGCCACGATCGCCGGATCGCCCTCCGGGTCCACCCGGAACGCCAGCCGCAGCAGCGCGTCCGCCGCCTCGACCGCGAGCAGGAAGGCCACCCGCAGCCGCTCCTCGGCCGCCTCGTCCCCTCCCGTCCCGAGCCGGTCGGCGAGCAGCGTCCGCAGCCGGTCGGCGACCAGATGGTTGGGCTGCTCCGGCGGCGCGGTGGCCGGGACCGGATGGCCGAACTCGATGAGCGCGAAGCCCGGCGCCCCGCGCTTCATCGCCAGATACTCGTCCACGACGACGTCCATCGCCTCCCGCCAGCCGCCGCCCCCGTCCGGCCCGGAGCCGGAGCCGGAGCCGGAGTCGGATGCTGAGGCCGAGGCTGAGGCCGAGGCTGAGGCCGAGGCGGCCAGCCGCCGGGTGATCCGCGCGGCGTACTCGTCCAGATTGCGGTGGGCCAGGGCCTCCGCCATCGCCCGCTTGTTGGAGAAGAAGCGGTAGACCGAGCCGATGGGCACGTTGGCGCGCTCGGCGACGGCCCGGGTGCTCAGCTCTTCGTAGCTGATCTCGTCGAGGAGCTCGGCACACGCGTCGAGGATCCGGCCGAGGCGCTCGGCGCTGCGGCGCTGGACCGGATGGCGGCGGAGGGGCGGTATGGGCACGCCACCATCCTGCCCGATCATTGACGAGCCCGGGTTTCGATTCCTATCGTCTGACAGAGGAATCAAGTGAAAACAGTGGTGTGCGGCGGAGCGGTGGGAGCGCGCGATGGGCGACGGCACGGGGATCCAGCACGGCGATCAGCACAGCGATCAGCGAGGACACGAGCAGGGGATCGAGCGGGCACGCAAGACGGCCGAAGAGCTGGTCTACGCCTCCGGTTTCGGCAATGAGCACAGCAGCGAGGCCGTGCCCGGCGCACTGCCCATCGGCCGCAACTCCCCCCAGCGCGCACCGCTCGGGCTCTACGCGGAGCAGCTGAGCGGCAGCGCCTTCACCGAGCCGCGCGCCACCAACCGGCGCTCCTGGCTGTACCGCATCCGGCCCTCCGCCGCGCATCCGCCGTTCACCCGTATCGCGGGCGGCGCGCTGCGCGGGGCGCCCTTCACCGAGGCCGCGCCCGACCCCAACCGGCTGCGCTGGGACCCGCTGCCGGAGCCGCCCGAGGGCACCGACTTCCTCGCCGGGCTGTGGACGCTGGGCGGCAACGGCGACGCCACCCAGCGCGCGGGGATGGCCATCCACCTCTACGCCGCCAACGCCCCCATGACCGACCGGGTGTTCAGCGACGCGGACGGCGAGCTGCTGATCGTTCCCGAGCGGGGCGGGCTGCTGCTGCACACCGAGTTCGGCCTGCTGCGCGCCGAGCCGGGGCATGTGGCGCTGATCCCGCGCGGGGTGCGGTTCCGGGTGGAGCCGCTCGAGCCGTCCGTGCGCGGCTATGTATGCGAGAACTACGGCCGCCCCTTCACCCTCCCCGACCTGGGCCCGATCGGAGCCAACGGGCTGGCGAACCCCCGGGACTTCCTCGCCCCGGTCGCGGCGTACGAGGACGTGGAGCGCCCGGTGCGGGTGGTCAACAAGTTCTGCGGCGATCTGTGGGCCGCCACCTACGACCACTCGCCGCTGGACGTGGTCGCCTGGCACGGCACCCATGTTCCGTACGTGTACGACCTGCGCCGCTTCAATGTGCTCGGCACCATCAGCTACGACCACCCGGACCCGTCCATCTTCACGGTGCTCACCTCGCCCTCCGACACCCCCGGGCTCGCGGGCGTGGACTTCGTGGTCTTCGCCCCGCGCTGGCTGGTCGGGGAGGACACCTTCCGGCCGCCGTACTTCCACCGCAATGTGATGAGCGAGTACATGGGACTGATCGAGGGCGCCTACGACGCGAAGACCGGCGGCGCGGGGGGCTTCGTACCCGGCGGTGGCTCGCTGCACAACATGATGTCCGCGCACGGCCCGGACCACGAAACCTTCGAGCGGGCGAGCGCGGCCGAGCTGGCGCCGCACAGGCTGGACGACGGGCTGGCCTTCATGTTCGAGACGCGCTGGCCGATCACGGCCACCCGGCAGGCGCTGGAGGCGGACCATCTCCAGAGGCGCTATGACGACGTATGGCAGGGTCTTGAACGCCATTTCCGCCCCTGAACGCCGCCGTTGCCGCCGTTGCCGCCGTCGACCGGAGACCGTGTGACCACCTTCGCCCCCGACTCCCTCGCCCTCAACCGCAAGTTGCCGCTGTGGTACCAGGTCTCGCAGTCGCTGCGGGCCTCGATACTCGGGCGGGCCCCGCACGATCCGCTGCGGCTGCCGACCGAGGACCGGCTCGCCGAGCACTACGGGGTCAGCGTGCTCACCATGCGGCAGGCGCTCAAGGAGCTGGAGACCGAGGGGCTCATCAGCCGCCACCGGCGACGCGGCACGTTCATCGAGCCGAGCGCGCGGCAGGCCGCGCCGGTGCGGCTGCTGGGGTCGGTTGACGCGATCGTGGCGCAGCAGTCGGGTGAGCGGACGACGGTGCTGGAGCACGGCCCGGCGCCGGTGCCGACGGCGCTCGCGGAGTACTTCCCCGGTCTGGACGAGGCGGCCGCCTACCGCCGGCTGCGCCGGGACGGCCACAGCGGTGAGCCCACCAACTGGGCGGAGAACCTGGTCCACCCCGAGTTGGCCGACCGCATCGACCTCGCGGACCTCACCCGCTGGCCGATGACGAAGGTGCTGCGGGACGCGGTGGGGGTGCGGATCAGCCGGATCACGGACACGGTGGAGGCCCGTCTCGCCGACCCCGAGACCTCCCGGCTGCTCCAGGTCCCGCTGCTCAGCCCGATCCTGCACTACACAGGGGTGACCTACGACGAGAGCGGGCGCGTGGTGGACGTGGCCCGCATCCACTACCGGGGCGACCGCTTCTCCTTCTCGGTCACGGTCGAGGCGGACTGAGCGGTCCACAGGAAGTGCCCCGACCTGCCCTCGATCGTCTGCGACGCCGTCGTGGCCGGCCACGCGGCGGAGCCGCATATCGACACAGCCGCGGCGGAGCCGCACATCGACACAGCCCCGCGCCCCTTCGGGGCACGTCCGAACCGCGGCCGACTTCCGCCGATCCGCTTAGGGGGTGCCCGACGGATCGTGACACCTGCGGCGGGCGAACCCCTGGAGCGCGGGTGGGGCTCCGCCGCCGGACCCCGGGGTCCAGGGGCGAAGCCCCTGGTAGCGGGAAAGGGCGGGGAGAGGAAAGATCCGCCGGTATGACGAGAAGGGCGCACCGGAGGCGCCGGACAGCAACCGCCCCGGCGACGGACCGCGCCGCGCGGCACCCGCGCACACCCCAATCGCCGCGGGCGAACCCCTGGAGCGCGGTGGGGCTCCGCCGTCAGACCCCGGGGTCCAGGGGCGAAGCCCCTGGTAGCGGGAAGGGGCGGGGAGGGGAAAGATCCGCCGGTATGGCGAGAAGCGCGCACCGGAGGCAGCGGACAGCAACCGCCCCGACGACGGACCGCGCCGCGCGGCGCCCGCACACACCCCAATCGCCGCGGGCAAACCCCTGGAGCGCGGGGGCGGCATCGATACCATGCCGGGCGTGGGAGAACGTGAGGCGCCACCGCTGGGGGACCTGATGCCGTGGGCCGCAGGGCCGCTGCGGCTCGGGCGCGCGTGGGTCATGGCACCGGACGCGGCCTCGCTCGGGGCGCGCTGGGAGCGGCTGACCCGGGCCGAGGACGAGGCGGCGCGGGCCGCGCTGTTCCGGCCGACCCGCGCCCGTACGCTGCACAGCTCCGTACCGCAGCTGCCCGGCCAGGCCACCTCCACGGCCCGGCTGGCGCGCGAGGACGGGCCGTGCCCCGAGCCGGTGCGGATCGCGCACGGGCCCTTCGACCAGCAGTGGCTGATACCGGATCACCGGCTGATCGACGCCGCCCGCCCCGAGCTGTGGCGGGTGGCCGACGACCGGCAGATCCATGTCGTCGAGGCCGGGGGACCGGACCCGGACCCGGTGCTCACCTTCTCCGCGCCGCTGCCGGACGGCCACTCCCCCGCGGGCCGCCCCGGCCGGATCCGTCCGCTCTACCGCCGCCCCGGCGGGCAGGAGCCCAATCTCGCGCCCGGGCTGCTGGACCACCTCACCGCACGGCTCGGCCGCCCGGTGACCGCGGAGGACTTCCTGGCCTGGACCGCCGCCACGGCGCGCGGCGCGCCATGCGCCGTACCCCTGACCGCCGACCCGAAGCTGTGGGAATCGGGCGTGGAGCTGGGCCGCCGTGCGCTGTGGCTGCATACGCGCGGGGCGCACAGTGGTGAACGCCCGCGCATGCCGGGTGGCCGGCGCCCCTATGTTCGCGCCGCGCTTCCGTCGAGCGGGCTGCCGGACTCGCTGGACTACGACCCGGACGAGGAGGCCCTGCTGCTGGGCGAGGGCCGCATCTCCCCCGTCCCCCAGGCCGCATGGGACTTCCAGGCGGGCGGGGTACGGGTGCTGGAGACCTGGTTCGAGCAGCGCACCGCCGCGCGGGAGCCGGGCACGCTGGAGGCGATCGGCCCGGCCGGCTGGCCGTCCGCGTGGACCTCTGAGCTACTGGAGCTGATCACGGTGCTGGCGCTGCTCGCCGAGCTGCGCCCGGAGCTGCGGGCCCTCGCCGACCGGGTGGCGGACGGCGCGCTGATCGACGCGGCGGAGCTGCGGGAGGCGGGGGTGCTGCCGGTGCCCGGCGCGGCCCGGCGTCCGGCGTCCGTACTGGACCACCACGAGGAGGGCCCAGAGGGGCAGTTCGCCCTGCTCTGAGCCCGGCTGCCCGCTCGGGGCTTGCCCGGCCTGGTCCTGTCTTCTCCGAGCCCGCCCGCTCGGGGCCTGCCTTCCGTGGGGGCGCTTGCCCTGGGCTCGCCTTCTCTGGGCCCGCCCGCTCTCAGCCCGCGTCCCTCACAACCGAGCGGGCTCTGCATCCGAGCCGCCTCTGGAACCGGGCGCGCCCGCCTTCAGGCGCGCCCCCTCGGCCACGGCAGCACGGCGGCCATGGCGGCCATGGCGGCCGGCCGTGGCCTCTCGTCGGCATCCCACGGCGACAGCGACGTGGGGTGGATCACAGCACGGACTCACCGGCTGGAGCGAACCGGTTGACCCCGTGCCTGCCCGGGATGACGACGAAGACGCCTACGGGCCGGCCGGGTCAGCCGTGGTTGCCGAAAAGCGAACGCCGCAACCGGCGCAGCGGCGCGAACAGCGACACCCGCGCACCCCGGCTGTTCTTCGCGCGCGCGTGATCGCGCGCGGTCAGCTCCTGCATCAGCACCGCCGCGCTCTCCGCCTCCCGCTGCGGGGCGGCAGGGCCGCCCATCACCGCGAGATGGCGCTCGAGGCGCGCACTGGACGCACCGCTTCCGCAGTTGATCGCAGGCACTCGTGGCCTGCTCCGTACCGTTATCTGCTCCATGACACTCCCCACCCGTACGAGGGCACCCGCCCCGGGCAGAGTAACCCTACCTCCCCGAGCCGTCACCCACGCATCCCAGGCTCCGGATTCACCACCGCGTCAAGGGTGTTGACGATACCTATCACGCGCAAACAAATTCCCGGGCCGACCAATCCATCCGTTCGCCGGGTCCGAATAGCCGCATGAAGGACTGCTCCAACAAGCGTGCGAAGGACCTACAGGATGACCGCTATCACCAAGAGCTTGGCCGCGCTGGTCAGCTGCGCACTGGCCGCCGGCGGGCTCACGGCCGCCGGAGTGGCCGTACTGCAGCCCGGGACGGCGCAGGCTTCGAGCCACCGCGAGGCGCCGCTGATCTCCGGTCAGCCGCAGTACGACGCCACGGACGTCTACGCGTTCGTCAGCCCGGACAAGCCGGACACGACCACCATGGTCGTCAATGTGCTGCCGTTCCAGGACCCCGCGGGCGGCCCCAACTTCTACAAGTTCGCCCATGACGCCCGCTACGACCTCCACGTCGACAACAACGGCGACGGCCAGGGCGATCTGCTCTTCCGGTGGACCTTCAAGGACCACCTCAAGAACGGCGACACGTTCCTCTACAACACCGGGCCGGTGAACTCGATCGAGGACGCCACCCTCAACTTCACCCAGACCTACGACCTCGAAGTCATCAAGCTGAAGCATCAGAAGGCCGTCGCCCGTGCCAAGCTGGGCAGCGATCTGCCGGTCGCGCCGTCGAACGTCGGCAAGGCGTCCATGCCCGACTACTCCAAGCTCCGCGACCAGTCGGTGCAGAAGATCGGCTACAGCGGGGGCTCGACCGCCTTCGCCGGGCAGGCCGACGACCCGTTCTTCCTCGATCTGCGCGTCTTCGACCTGCTGTACGGCGGCGACATGTCCGAGGTCGGCAATGACACCCTCAAGGGCTACAACGTCCAGTCGATGGCCCTCCAGGTGCCGACGTCGGCACTGACCGAGTCCAAGGACCAGCCGGTGATCGGCGTCTGGGCCACCACCCACCGCCAGACCGCCGACGGCGACTGGACCCAGGTCTCCCGGCTCGGCAGCCCGCTGGTCAACGAGGTGGTCATCCCGCGCAAGGACAAGGACAAGTTCAACGCCTCCTCGCCGTGGGACGACGGCCAGTTCCTGAAGTTCGTCCAGGACCCCGAACTCCCCAAGCTGGTCGAGCAGATCTACAAGATCAAGGCGCCGGACACCCCGCGCGACGACCTGGTGCAGGCGTTCCTCACCGGTGTGCCCAAGCTCAACCAGCCGCCGAACGTGCGCCCCGCCGAGGAACTCCGGCTCAACACCTCCATAGAACCCAACGGCAGCCCCAAGCGGCTGGGCGTGCTGGACGGTGACAACGCGGGCTTCCCCAACGGCCGCAGGCTCTCCGACGACGTCCTGGACATCGCGCTCCAGGCCATGGAGGGCGAGCTGCTCGGCAAGAAGAACGACCTGGGCGACGCGGTGGACGAGAACGACCAGAAGTTCGGCGGCTCCTTCCCGTATCTGGCGCTGCCCAGCTCCGGCTCGGACGCCAAGGCCGTCTCGAAGAGCGCCGGGCAGTCGCTGCTGAACGGCGGCTCGGGCGTGGGCTCCTCCTCCGACGACAACATGCTGCTGGCCGGGTCCGCGGCGGCCGGTGGCGGGGCCGTGTTGCTGCTGGGCCTCGGATTCCTCTGGATGCGGTCGCGCCGGCGGGCTCCCCGCGTGCGCCGGCACTGAACCACGGGTGCCACCGGGCCCGTACCACCGGGCGCGGCCCCGCCGAAACCCGCGCGGCGGCCGCGCCCAGGCTCCTCCTCACCCGTTGTCCCTTCCGTTCCGCTGGGTTCGTGCTCATCCCGAAAGGCAGCTGTCACCATGGCTCTTCGGCCATCCCTCCCCCCTACGGCCCGGACCGCGGCCGTGGTGTTCGCGCTCGCGGCCGGGCTGACCGCCGCCTCGATCGTGATCGACGCCTCGGACGGGCCGGGCGGGTCCGGCGGCGGCCAGGACGCCGCCCGCGCGGTGCACCCGGCCGCCGCGCGGTACGAGCAGCTCAGCGGCGACGGCCTCGCCCGGCAGATCGACGCGATGCAGACCCATCTGCGCGGTGAGCCGAAGGACGCGGAGAGCTGGGCCGGTCTCGGCTCGGCCTATGTCGAACAGGCCAGGACCAGCGGCGACCCCACCCGCTATCCGCAGGCGGACAAGGCGTTCGCCCGGTCCCTGTCCCTCGAGCCGCGCGACAACGACGTGGCGCTCGCCGGGCGCGCCTCGCTCGCCGCCGCCCGCCATGACTTCCGGGGCGCGCTGCGCGACGCCGACAAGGCCCTGAAGGTGAACTCCTACAGCCAGGGGGCGCTGGCCGTCCGGGTGGACGCCCTCGTCGAACTGGGCCGCTACAAGGACGCGTACACGGCCGCCGAGAAGGCCGACTCCCTGCGCCCCGGCATCCCCGTCTTCACCCGCCTCGCCTACGTCCACGAACTGCGCGGCGACCCGGCCGGGGCGCGCCGGGTGCTGCTGCGCGCCCAGGACTCCGCCACCTCGCCCAGCGATATCGCCTATGTGTCGACGGCGCTCGGCCAACTGGCCTGGAACCAGGGCGAGTACGACACCGCGCGGCGCGCGTACGGCACCGCGTTGCGCGCCGTTCCCGGCTATCTCCCGGCGCTGGAGGGCCAGGGCCGCACATCGGTCGCGGACGGCCGCCAGAAGGCGGGGATCCGCGATCTGGAGGCGGTCGTACGGCGCTATCCGCTGCCCGCCGAGCTCGCGGCGCTGGGCGAGGCGTACGAGGCGCGGGGCGACCGCTCCAAGGCGCGCGGGCAGTACTCGGTGGTCGACACCTGGATCGCGCTCGCACGGGCCAACGGGGTGGCGACCGACCTGGACAGCGCGCTGGTCGCGGCCGACCACGGCGATGTGAAGGAGGCGCTGAAGGCGGCCCGCGCCGAGTGGGACCGACGGCGGACCGTGCACACCGCCGACGCGCTGGCCTGGGCCCTGCACCGCAACGGCAAAGACGAGCAGGCACTGAAGTACGCCAAGCACGCCGCCGAGCCGGGCTACCGCAACGCGGCGTTCCTCTACCACCGGGGCGTCATCGAGAAGTCCCTGGGCGACGGGGGATCGGCGCGCCGCCACCTGAAGGCCGCACTCGACCTCAACCCGGGCTTCTCCCCCACGG
>NZ_JAAAYH010000002.1:0-87706 GCF_018035285.1 Streptomyces sp. MK37H
CGCGGCCGCCCTCCCGGCCCAGACCCGACTGCTTGACGCCGCCGAAGGGCGCCGCCGGGTCGGAGAGCAGGCCACGGTTGAGGCCGACCATGCCGCTCTCCAGGCGTTCTGCGATGCGCAGGGCCCGGGCCACGTCGCGCGAGTAGATGTACGAGGCGAGGCCGTGCACCGTCGCGTTGGCGCGGGCCACCAGTTCGTCCTCGTCGGCGAAGGTGGCGAGGGGCGCGACCGGCCCGAAGACCTCCTCGTTCATGATCCGGGCGTCCTCGGGGACGTCCACCAGGACGGTCGCCGGATGGTAGCAGCCGGGGCCCTCGGGCACGCCGCCCCGCGCGGCGATCTTCGCGCCATGCCCGACCGCGTCGTCGACCAGGGACCGGATGGACTCCACGGCGGTCCGGTTGATCATCGGGCCGAGAGTGATGCCCTCCTCCAGGCCCGCTCCGGCGCGTACCGCGGTCATGGCCGCCGCGAACTTCTCGGTGAACTCGGCGGCCACGGACTGATGGACATAGAACCGGTTGGCGGCGATGCAGACCTCGCCACCGCCTCGCATCTTGGCGTCCATCGCACCGCGCACCGCGGCGTCGACGTCGGCGTCCTCGCAGACGACGAAGGGGGCGTTCCCGCCCAGTTCCATGGTCACGTTGACGACGTTCGCCGCCGCCTGCTCCAGCAGTTTCCGGCCGGTGGCGGTGGAGCCGGTGAAGGAGAACTTGCGGACCCGCTCGTCGCGCAGCCAGACGGAGACCACCTCGGGTGCGCGGTCGGTGGGCAGCACGTTCAGCAGCCCGTCGGGCAGGCCCGCCTCGCTCAGCAGGGCGGCGATCGCGAGGGCGGTGAGCGGGGTGTCGGGGGCCGGTTTGAGGAGCACCGGGCAGCCGGCGGCGAGCGCCGGGGCGATCTTCCGGGTGGCCATCGCGGCCGGGAAGTTCCAGGGGGTGACGAAGGCGGTGACGCCCACCGGGTGCCTGCGTACGACATGGCGGAAGCCGCCACCGGGTGCGTCGCCGAACGAGGAGCCGATCCGTACCGCCTCCTCGGCGAACCAGCGGAAGAACTCCGCCGCGTAACCGACCTCGGCCACCGCGTCCCGGTACGCCTTGCCGTTTTCCAGGACGATCAGGCGGGCGAGGGTGTCGGTGTGTTCACGCATCAGCGCGAAGGCGGTGTGCAGCACCTCCGAGCGACGGCGCGGTGGCGTCGCCCGCCATCCGGCGGCGGCCTCCTGGGCCGCGTCGACCGCCGCCACGGCGTCACCCGGACCCGCCCCGGACACCTCGCGGATCAGCTCCGCGGTGGCCGGATCGTGCACCGGAAACGTCCGTCCGTCCTCGGCCGCGTACCAGCGGCCGGCGATGAACACATCGCCTTCGGCGAACGGTGCCTTGACGAGGGTTTCTATGCCGGGGAGGTTCATGAGCTGCTCTTTTCTCCGTTCCGAACGAGGGCTGGTCCGGTTCGCGGTGAATTTACGAGCGCGTCATACGGCCGACAAGGCTGCTTCTCGGATCGCAATGGTGGTTGCTGTCAGGGCAACTCACCGCATACGACAGGGAGAGGACGGGCGGGGCGGCCACCCGGCCCGGACGTCCTCAGGTGAGCCGTGCCCGGGGGAACGGGGTGTGCCGCGGCTCCCAGCCCAGCAGCGCGGAGACGCGCGCCGCCGCCTTGGCGGTGGTGCGACCCGCCTGGTCCAGGCGGTCGCCGAGCCGGGACTTGGGCGCCGAGATGTTGATCGCCGCCACGACCCGTCCCCGGAAGTCGCGCACGGGCGCCGAGACCCCGACCAGACCGGCCTCGAACTCCTCGCTGACCCTCGCGTACCCCTTGCGCGACGCCTCCTGGATCAGCGCCCACAGCTCGGGAATCGGCGGGGTGGAGGTGGTGCCGAAGCGGACGTACAGCTCATCGGGCGTGGCATCGGCCAGCAGCACACGCCCGGCCGAGGTCTGCCACGCGGGCACTCCGCGCCCCTCCCAGCCGTGGACGCGGAAGGAGTGTCCGGAGACCGAGAGCAGGGTGAGCACCTCGCGGTCGCTCAGAACACACAGATGGCTGGTCTCCTCCACGTCCGCCGACAGCGCGTGCATCACCGGCTCTGCCATGCGCACCAGCCGGTTCTGCGAGGTCCGCGCGACGAGTGAGAAGAGCCGCCAGCCCAGCCGGTACTCCAGGGTGTCGGGGTCCCGCTCCACGATGCCCGCCGCGGCCAGGGCCTTGAGGGCCCGCGAGACCTGGGTCTTCTCCCGGCCCACCAGCTGCGCCAGGCGTACGACACCGAGTCCGCCGGCGTTCTGGGCCTCGTCGGAAGCGAGCGCCTCCAGCAGGTCGATGTCACGGCGCAGCCCGTGGCCGCGCGGGGCGGTGGTGTCTCCGGGGCCGGAGGAGTCGGCTCGGGGGCCCGCGCCGTGCGGATCGGCGGGGTCCTCGGGGCCGTCGGTGCCGCGAGGGGGGAGGTTCGTCACGCGCGCCATCCTAAGGGCGCGCCCCTGGGAACCCCCAGGTCAGCCGCCGGGTTGTCGGGAGAGCAACCGGCATTTCGATTCCAGCCGGTGCCTTGCGAGGGGGTGGCGGCGGTTCTAGATTCGCCGCATCGGACCGGATGAACTGCGGTGAATGCGAGGTTCATCCCGTCGGTCCGCCGATTCCCCGCTCCCGGAGATCCAGGAGATCCCATGCCATCGCCTTTTGCCCCGACCGCCCTCATCGGCGAGTCCTTCGCCGGGGAGGGTGCCAACGCCGCGCACACGAACGTCGTGATCGGACGCAAGGGCGGACCCGTCGAGACGGCCTGGGCCACGGCGCTGGCCACGCCCAGCGCCGGACACGTCCCGTTCCTGACGATCGTGCGGCCCTCGGTCCCGGTGAAGCCGCTGACGCTGTTCGTGACCAAGGCCGCCGCGGAAGGTGAGCTGCACCAGCGCGCCACGTGGGGCTCCGCCCAGGGGGGTCTGGCGCAGGGCGTCACGGAGGCGGTCCGGGACGGTCTGCTGCCCGCCGAGGAGGCCGACGACCTGCTGATCATCGCCGCGATCTGGGTGAACCCGGCGGTCGACGACCTGGATGTGTCCTTCCGCAACCAGCGCACCGCCGCGTACGAGGCGGTGCGGGCCGCGGTGAACGCCACCCCGACCGTGGCCGATGTCCTCACGGCCGTCGAGGAAGGCCCGGCCAACCCGTTCTACGCCCCCACCTCCGAGGCGCTCGCCCGATGAAGATCACGGACATCACCCTGGACCGGCTGCGGCTGGAGCTGGACCCGCCGTTCCGGGCCGCCTGGGACCCCGAGCCGCGGCGCCACTTCGACGCCACGATCGTCCGCGTCCACACCGACGAGGGGATCACCGGCATCGGCTCCGGTGACCTCATGGACGGCTTCGACACCTACAAGCACCTGTTCGTCGGCGAGGATCCGCTCGACATCACCCGGCATGTCAAGGCCATCGAGACCGCGAACTTCCACGGCGCCTACTACTGGCCGCTGGAGGCGGCGCTGTGGGACATCATCGGCAAGGTCCACGGCCGTCCGGTGGCGGAGCTGTTCGGCAACGCGGCCAAGAAGCTGCCCGCCTACGCCTCCTGCGGTGAGCTCAAATCGCCCGAGGAGCGCGTGGCCACCGCGCTGAAGGTCCGCGAAGCGGGCTTCCGCGCGATGAAGATCCGCATCGACCGCAACCGGGTGGACGAGGGGATCGCCGCGGTCCGCGCGGTGCGCGAGGAGCTCGGCACGGACTTCGAGATCATGGTGGATCTGAACCAGTCGTGGCGCATGGCGGGCGACACCGCGGGCGCCACCGACCTGGCCCGGACCCGCAAGACCATCGCGCGGCTGGCCGAACTCGATGTGTTCTGGGTCGAGGAGCCGCTGCCCTACTGCGACGTGGCGGGCTTCAAGCGCCTGCGGGCCGAGAACCCCGGGGTGCGGATCGCCGCGGGCGAGATGCACCACTCCCCCACCGAGCTGCTGCGCTACCTCGAAGAGGACGCCCTCGACATCTACCAGATGGACGTGGTGCTCGCGATCGGCATGCACCGCGCCCGCACCCTGGCGGAACTGGCACAGCTCAAGCACCGCCACTTCACCCCGCACAGCTGGACCAATGGCATCGGTGTGCTGGCCAATCTGCACGTGGCGGCGGGAGTCGGCGGCGGCCCGTACTTCGAGTTCCCCTACGACCCGCCCGGGTGGACCCCGGAGCGCCGGGACTTCATGCTCGCCGACCCGGTGCGGGTGGGCGGCGACGGCGACCTGGAGGTGCCCGCGCGGCCGGGCCTCGGCATCGAGCTGGACGAAGACGCGATCGACCGGTGGAGGATCACATGACGCACGGCATCGACGCCCTGCTCTCCCGTACGCATGACCAGTGGCTGGCCGCGGCCGACCAACTGACCTTCGAGACAAGGCCGTTCATCGACGGCCAGTTCACCGACGCGCTTTCCGGCGACACCTTCACCAGCCACTCGCCGCGCGACGGCGCGGTGCTCGCCAAGGTGCAGGCGGCCGGCGCCGAGGACGTGGACCGTGCGGTGCGCGCCGCGCGCGGCGCCTTCGAGGACGGACGCTGGCGTGACCTCCCGCCCAAGGAGCGCAAGCGCGTCCTGCTGCGCTGGGCCGACCTGATCCGGGAGAACGCGGCGGAACTCGCCCTCCTCGACACCCTGGAGATGGGCAAGCCCATCACCGAGTCCGTGCGGATCGACGTGGACAAGGCCGCCGAGACCATCGCCTGGTACGCCGAGGCCATCGACAAGACCTACGACGAGGTGGCACCGACGCCGGGGGACGCGCTCGCCCTGGTCACCCGGGAGCCCCTGGGTGTCATCGGCGCGGTCATCCCGTGGAACTACGCTCTGCTCATCGCCAGTTGGAAGCTGGGCCCGGCCCTGGCCACCGGCAACAGCGTCGTGCTCAAGCCCGCCGAACAGACGTCCCTGGCCGCCCTGCGCCTGGCCGCCCTCGCCACCGAGGCGGGTCTGCCGGACGGGGTTTTCAACGTCATCCCCGGACGTGGCGAGGTCGCCGGACAGGCGCTGGGCCGCCACCCCGAGGTCGACAAGATCGCCTTCACCGGCTCGGTGGAGGTGGCCCGGCTCTTCCAGGTGTACGCGGGCGAGTCCAACGGCAAGCAGGTAGCCGTCGAGGCGGGTGGCAAGTCGCCCCAGCTCGTGCTGGCGGACGCCGACATCGAGGCCGCCGCGTCGGCCGTGGCATGGGGCATCTTCTACAACGCCGGGCAGACCTGCAACGCCGGTTCCCGCGTCGTGGTCCACGCCTCCGTCAAGGACCGGCTCCTGGACGCCGTGCGCCGGATCACCACGGACACCTTCCGGATGGGCGACCCGCTCGACCCGGCCACCGTCATGGGCCCCCTGGTCGACGAGAACCAGCTGGCCTCGGTCCTCGGCCATATCGAGCGTGGCGTGGAGGACGGGGCGACCGTGGTGTTCGGCGGTGGCCGCACCCTCACCGAGTCGGGCGGCAGCTATGTCGAACCGACCGTCCTGGACGGAGTGGTGAACACCTCGGCCGTCGCCCAGCAGGAGATCTTCGGCCCGGTCCTGGCCATCGTGTCCTACGACGGCGACACCGACGAGGGGATCCGGCTGGCCAACGAGAGCGACTACGGGCTCGTCGCCTCCGTATGGACCCGTGACGTGGCCGTCGCCCACCGCGCCGCCAAGCGGCTGCGGGCCGGGACGGTCTGGATCAACACCTTCGACGCCAGCGATGTCATCACCCCGTTCGGCGGCTTCAAGGCCACCGGCGCGGGCCGTGACAAGTCCCTGCACGCGCTGGACGCGTACACCGCGCTGAAGACCACCTGGGTCAACCTGGCCTGAACCGGACACGGTTCACGGCCGCCTCCATAACGCCCCTCTCCCCTTACTTCTCTTCTCACCACAGCGAGGACAACGATGAGGATCGGTTTCATCGGCCTGGGCAACATGGGTCGCCACATGGCCCGCCACCTGATCCAGGCGGGACACCAGGTCACCGTGCACGACATCCGCCCCGAGTCCGCCGCGGAGCATGTCGCGCTCGGCGCCGGCTGGGCCGACACGCCCGCCGCGTGCGCGGACGGCGTGGAACTCCTGATCACCAGCCTGCCGACGCCGCGAGTCGTAGAGGACGTGCTGCTGCGCGGTGGCGCCGCCGCGGCCCTGGCGCCGGGGGCCCTGTGGGTCGACATGTCGACCTCGACCCCGGCGGCCGCCGAGCGGATCGCCGCCGAGGTGCTGGACGCGCAGAAGGTGCGCCGGCTCGACGCGCCCGTCTGCGGGATGTCGCACGGCGCCGACTCCGGCACCCTGCAGATCTTCGTGGGCGGTGCCGAGGACGACTTCCGGGCCGCGCTGCCCGCGCTGGAGGCGATGGGCGACCCGGAGCGCATCCTGCACGTGGGCCCGCTCGGCGCCGGTTACACGGTCAAGCTGCTGCTCAACCTGCTGTGGTTCAGCAAGCTCGTGGCCACGTCGGAGGTGTTCGCGATGGGCGCCAAGGCGGGCGTCGACCTCGGCCTGCTGCGTGATTCCCTGCTCAAGAGCTCCGCCGCGTCCTACTTCCTGGAGCACGACTTCATCCGCATCCTCACCGACGGCGACTACGACGACTCCTTCGCCATGGTCCTCGCCTGCAAGGACCTCGGTCTCGCCATCGACCTCGGCCGCGACCTGGGCGTGCCCACCGAGCTGTCGGCTGTGGTGGAGCAGATCTTCCGCCGCTCCAGGACCGAGCACGGCGATCTCGCGGGCGAGATGAGCCCCGTCCGCCTCTACGAGGCACTCGCCGGGCAGGAGTTCCGGCTGGCCATCCAGGCCACCGCGCCGGTGGGCGCGACCGTCGCGGTCTGACAACGAGCGAACGCCACCCCGCCCCACGATGTCAGGAGCCGCACCCATGACCTCTTCCGGGCCCGGCGGTCCCACACCGCTGAGCATCGACCCCATCTGCCGCATCGAGTTCGGCCCCGGCCGCATCGGCCGGCTCCCCGCCCTGATCGCGGCAACCGGCCACGATCGCGCCTTCGTCGTCACCGACCACGGTCTGCGTGCCGCGGGCGTCCTCGAGCCGGTCCTCAAGGCCCTCGAAGCCGCCGGGCTGGAGTACGCCGTCTACGACGATGTGGCGCCCAACCCCTCCACCGCCAACGTCGACGCGGGTGCCGCACGGGCCCGTACGTTCGGCACCGCCGCGGTCGTCGCCCTCGGCGGTGGCTCCGTACTCGACGCGGCGAAGGGCATCGCCCTGCTGGTCGGCAACCCGAGCGCCACGGCGGCCGACGCCGACGACCTCTGGGAGGCGGGCGACGGACTACCACTCGTCGCGATCCCCACCACCTCCGGCACCGGCGCCGAGACCAACGGCTTCGGGGTCATCGAGGACACCGTCGCCTGCCGCAAGGTGTACATCGGCCACCCGTCGGTGAAGCCGCGCGTCGCGCTGCTCGACCCGGAGCTCACCCTGGGTCTGCCCGCGCCCGCCACCGCCGCCACCGGGATCGACGCCCTCGTGCACGGCATCGAGTCGCTCGCCTCGCGCGGCGCGAACCCGATCTCCACCGCCTATGCCACACAGGCCGTGGCCATGGTCAGCCGCGCCCTGCCCGCCGCGTACCGGAACGGCGCGGACCTCGACGCCCGCGCCGAGCTGATGCTGGGTGCCCATCTCGCGGGCCAGGCACTCACCCTCTCCGGGCTCGGGCTCGTGCACGGCATCGGCCATGTGCTGACCGCGCACACCGGCACGCCACACGGCGTCGCCCTCGCCGCCGTTCTCGAGGAGGTGATGGAGTTCAACGCTCCCGCCGCACAGGGCGCCTATGAACAGGTGGCGCGTGCCATGCGCCTCGCACCGCCCGCCGACGGGGACTGGGCGCGGGCGGCCATCGACGGGGTGCGCGAGATCGCGGGCGCCGTCGAGGTGAAGCGCCCCCTGAGGACGCTCGGCGCCGACCGCGCCATGCTGCCCTCCATCGCCGCCGGGGCGGTGGCCGACGCGGTGACGAAGAACAATCCGCTGTCCCCCGATCAGACGCAGGTCCTGAACATCCTCACCACCACATACTGATCGCCACCACATACTGATCAGCAGCCCATATTGATCGCGCGCGCCTGGATCGCGACCCTGACGATCCAGGCGCGTCGTGGCCATGGCTGTCACATCCGCGGACCCGACGGTGTCTTCATGCCGAACCGGCAAACGTAGAAGGAGAACACCATGTCGCTCCGCGTTCCGAAGGCGGAACTCCCCGCCGAGCTCCGCGAGAATCTGCTCCAGCAGCTCGGCGCCGTGCCCGAGCCCGTCGAGGTGCTGTGGAACAACCCCAAAGTGGCCGAGGTGAACCAGGAGTTCTCGGCCGGACTGCACACCTGGGATGCCGCCGACGCGAGCCTCAAGACTTTCGCGCACATGGCCGTCGCGGCCCAGATCGGCTGCGGCTGGTGCCTCGACGTCAACTACTTCCTCGCCCTGAACCAGAACCTGGACCTGACCAAGGCCGGCCAGGTGCCGCGCTGGCGGGAGTCGGAGGTGTTCACACCGCTGGAGCGGGACGTCCTCGCCTACGCCGAGGCCATGACCAACACGCCGCCCACCGTCACGGACGAGCTGTCCGCGCGCCTGCTCGACCGGCTCGGCCCGGCGGCGCTGGTCGAACTCACCGTGTTCATCGCCTTCGCCAACTTCGCGGGCCGGTCCAATACGGCGCTCGGCATCACCTCGCAGGGCTACTCCGACGCCTGCGAGATTCCCCTGGCCGCGCGTCCCGCGCCGTCCGGCGTAGCGTCCACGGCATGACCGAGGATCCGTTCGTCGCCCATCGCAGCCTGCTGTTCACGGTCGCCTACGAGATGCTCGGGTCGGCCGCCGACGCGGAGGACGTGGTCCAGGAGTCCTGACTGCGGTGGGCCGGCGTCGACCGGTCACAGGTCCGTGCCCCACGGCCTACCTCGTCCGCACGGTCACCCGCCAAGCGCTCAACCGTCTGCGGACGCTGTCGCGCCGCCGCGAGGAGTACGTCGGCGAGTGGCTGCCGGATCCGCTGCTGACCAGCCCCGATGTCGCCGAGGACATCGAACTCGCGGAGAGCGTGTCGATCGCGATGCTGACCGTCCTGGAAACACTCGGGCCGGCCGAGCGGGCGGTGTTCGTGCTGCGTGAGGTCTTCGACATGCCGTACGGAGAGATCGCCGGGGCCATCGGTAAGTCCGCGGCCACCGTGCGGCAGATCGCCCGACGAGCACGTGAGCACGTGGCGGCCCGGCGGCCGCGGACGCGGGTGAGCCGGTCGGAGCAACAGGCCGTGGTGGAGCGGTTCCTGGTCGCGTTGCGGACCGGGCAGTTGCGGGAGCTGATGGAGGTCATGGCGCCGGACGTGGTCATGATCACCGACGGTGGCGGGGTGGTGGCCGCCGCCCTGGCCCCGATCCACGGGGCCGACGAGGTGGCGAAGGTGCTCGCGCGCGCGAACCAGGTGGTGGCCGCGTTCGAGACGACGCCCGTATGGCTCAACGGCGCCCCCGCGGGCCGGCTCGCCTTCGACGGCGAGCCGTCCGCGGTGAGCCTCCTGGTGGAGAACGGGCGGGTGGCGCGGATCTACGTAGTGAGAAACCCGGGGAAGCTGACCCGGCTGGACGTACCGGCCGAACTGGCGAGGTAAGCGCACCACTGCCCTGGCGTCGTGTGTTCCGGGCGGTGAGAACCGCCCGTTCGAGGCCGGTGGCCTGCTGATAGAACGCCGCCAAAGCCAGTGGATCGGGGCAGTCGAGTGTGATCGCTGTCAACTTCATCCGCGATGACATGGCACCATCCAAGGCAACGGAAACTAGTGGTGCCGGTCATGCCCGCCCGTGTTGTGGATGAAGCGCTGCAGCACCTTCATGGTCGTCAGGTACTCCTCGTCGGAGATGCCCGCGTGCCGCTCCGCCCACAGCTCGTCCTGGAGGTCCGCGGCCTTGTCGTACAAGGCCCGGCCCTCGTCCGTGATGCCCAGGCGTCCCTCGGCGTCCTCGGTGATCCAGCCCAGGGCGACGGCCCGGTCGATCTCCGCCTCCATGACCTCCGGACCGGTGTCGAGATAGTCGCGGAGAAGGCCGGACACCTCGCCGCGGGTCTTGACGGTGTCGGCGCGTGCGACCTGCGCGATGACCCACCACTGTGGCTGGGTGACCCCGACCCCGGCGAGAGCGGCCCGGATGCGGCTGACCACCGCCTTGTAAGCCGCCCAACTCCAGTACCCGATGGGCTGCTTGAGCAGTTCGGCGTCGCTGTGGGAGTACTCCATGGCCGGCCCTCCGTCGTTGCGTGAACTCGATTGACGATGGGATCGACCGTAGAAGTTCAACCTAAGTTGAAGTCAAGGCGGCCATCTGGCGATGGCGGTCGGTCAGCGGTCGGCCGTCAGCAGACGGACGCGGCCCGTGCCGGGGAGGGCCGGGTCGAACGCCGGAGGGACCGGCCGGGCGTGGCGCTCCGCCAGGTCGGGGAGGGCTTCTTCCGCGGCGCTCCAGCCGTGGTCCGCGAGCCAGTTGGCGGGAGGCTGCGTCATCTCATTCTTCCACAGGGCGGACAGCATGCCCATGATGCCCTCCGGTGAGGCCGACGCCGCCTCCTGGGCCTGGTCGGTGTTCACCATCGACCGGGTGACATGCTCCACCCCGAGGTGGCTGCCCGGCGCGGACAGCGCGGTGATCCGGTCGAGCAGATGGTCCGCGTCGCGCTCGGTCAGGTAGACGAGTATCCCCTCGACCAGCCAGGCCGTCGGCACGTCCTCGCGGAAGCCCTGCTTCGCCAGCAGCGAAGGCCAGTCCTCACGCAGGTCGGCCGCGATCACCTCGCGCTCGCAGCGCGGCTCCTCGCCCTGGAGGACGTGTTCCTTGAAGTCGAGCACATTGGGCTGGTCCAGTTCGAAGAGGCGCGTCCCGTCCGGCCAGTGCAGACGGAAGGCACGGGTGTCCAGGCCCGCCGCGAGCAGGACCGCCTGGCGGCAGCCGGCCGCGCACGCCTGTATGAAGTAGTCGTCGAAGTACCGGGTGCGCAGGGCGAAGTAGTCGCCCATGGCCTCGGTGAACAGCTTTCCCTGCCCCTCGGTCCAGACCGCCTGCTGCTCGGCGCCCGCCGCGTCGACGAAACGCGTGGCCAGGGTGTCATCGAACAGCCGGTCCGGGCGCCGGCTCTCGTCCGCGCGGGTGATGCCCACGAACAGCGCGGTACTGCTGACTCCCGCCAGGCGCTCGTGTCCGTCGGTCACGTGGTCCTCCGTTTCGTGTGGTTGTCTCTCATGTCATCTCTCCCGTTCAAGAGCGTGTCGTCCCTGCTCACGCGCGTGTCGCACCTGCTCATGAGGCGGTGCGCTCGCGGTACGCCGCACGGTCGAAGCGGACGCCGCCGCGCCAGATCGCCTCGATCGACCGGGTGCGGGTGATGTCCCGCGTGGGGTCACCCTCGACGAGGACGAGGTCCGCGCGCCGGCCCGGCGCGATCACTCCGCGGTCGGAGAGGCCGAAGTGCGCGGCGGGCGCCGAGGTCGCCGCCGTGAGCGCCTCCGCCGGAGTCAGTCCGGCCTCCACGAGGAGGGCCAGCTCGGTGTGGAGACTGGCGCCGTGGACGACCGGGCAGGCGCGGTCCGGCCGGTAGTTGGTGTCGGTCCCCGCCAGCACGGGCACTCCTGCCCGGTGCAGACGGGCCACGCTCGCCAGGGCGTGGGTGAAGTGGTGCTCGGGGGACTCCTTCTCCACGCAGAGGCCCTCGCGGCCTTCCGCGATCGCGGTACGGGCGTGATCCGGGAGGTAGGCGACGATGCGCGGATCGGCCGCCAGCGATCGTCCCGTACGGGGCCGGGAGGAGGTCTCCGGGGCGGACGCCTCCAGCATGGCCAGGGTGGGGATGGCGACCCGCTTCTCGTCCGCGGTCCGGCTGACGAACGCGTCGTCCAGAGCCGCTTCCAGCGGAAGGTGCGTCAGCATGTCCACACCGCTGTCCAGGGCGAGTCGCGCGGACCACCCGGCGGACACATGGGCCACGGTGAGCAGGCCACGGCGCCGCGCGGCGTCGGCGAGCGCCGTAACAGTCGCCCGGTCCAGGGCGGGCAGCGACATCCCGTGGTTCGCGCCGTCATCCACGATGACCTTGATGAAGTGTGCGCCCTCCGCCTGTCGCGCGGCCACGAACGCGTCGGCCTCATCGGGCCCGGCCACCGTCGGCAGCAGCGGCATGGCGTGGCCGGGGTGGCCTCCGGGCGCGCTTGCCACCAGCCCCGAGCTGCGCATATCGGCGAGGTCGGCACGCTCGCCCGCCGCCGTGCACAGGGCCTGGGTGAGCTCCGGCGGGCCCATGAACATGTCCAGCTCGGTGGTCACACCGAAGGCCAGCGCCAGTTCGAGATTGCTCTCGGCGCCGAACACATGCGTATGCGCGTCGATCAGACCCGGCAGCAGCGTCAGCCCCGTTCCGTCGATCACATCGGCCGACGCCGACGCATCCGATGCCGCGGCGGGTTCCGTCAGGACGCGGGTGATGATCCCGTCGGCGAACTCCACCGCCCCTGGGCCCAGCATCGCTGTCCCGTCGAAGATCCGCACCTTCTCGATGATCACCGGCCGCACCTCTCTCACCGTCCGATCGCGATCGCTGTGGAGCCGTAGAAACACAGCAGGTTGAAGAAGAGCACAAAGCCCATCGCCGGGAGCATCAGCCCGGATGGCTTCCTCCTCACGAGGAAGCGCCAGGCGCCGAGCGCGGGGAAGACGATGCTCAGCGCCGGCAGCAGGCCCCGCGTCCCGAACAGCAGGAGCCCGAGTGCCACCGCGCCCACGGCGAGAGCGAGGCACACGGCCGCGCTGCCGCGCGGGCCGAGCACCTCCGAGTACAGCCGTGCCTCCGGGTCCCGCCGCCACTCGGTCTTCCGGGCGAACTCGAACTGGAGGAAGGCGCAGGCGAACATGGCCATCAGCGGGACGGCCCGCCCGTCACCGTCGATCGCGTCGCTGGTCAGCAGCGAGACATAGAGGTAGACGGAGAGCAGCAGCTGCACCGGGTAGCTGACGAGGAGATTGGCGATGAGGGCCTCGCCGATCCGCGGCGACCAGCGCTCCAGCGCGACCAGGAACAGCGTGTATCCGAGGGCGAGCAGGATCAGCAGCACGGAGAGGGCCGAGACGAGTGCGTTGAGCACGACGACGACCACCGTGATCAGCGCCATGGCGCCGCGCAGCTCCGCCACCGTGATGGCGCCCGTCACCAGCGGCCGGTCCGGGTTGTGCCGGCGGTCGTACTCCAGGTCCTTCTGCTCATCGACCATGCGGGCGAACAGCAGGGCCAGCACCACACTCACCGCGCGCACCACGGTCGCCCCGGAAGGTGTCCAGTGCGAGGAGGGGCCGGAGAGTGCCTCGGCCGAGCCTTCCAGGGTCAGGGTCCACAGCACGCCGTAGGTGACGTAGATCTGCGGGCGGAACATCCGCAGGACGAAACGGCCCAGCCGGGCCGGCACGCGGGAGGCGGTCAGGACATCGCTCAACGCCGCCACCATCTCCCGGACATGGGACCGTCGAGCGTGCCGGGGGCGGCGGTCATATCGGCCGCGCTTCCGTGGGGGCCGGTGTGAGGCGCAGTTCGCCGTCGGCGATGGCGTGCCCGGCCTGCTTCATGGCGCAGCGCAGAACGGCGCTCGTCCCGTCGTCTTCCACCCGGACGCTCTCGCAGGTGATCGGCAGATCCAGCTCGCCGAAGCCCGTGAAGCGCGCCCTCAGCCCCGTGAGGACGGCCGACGCCGACGGCAGCGCCCCGGTCTCCACGGCGGTGGCGAGGCTCAGCTGCCGGAACGCCTCGAGGGTCAGCATGCCGGGGACATGGTCCAGGGGGTGGTCGAACAGCACGGGGTGGCTGGTGTCGACGAGCAGCCGCGCGGTCCCCATCTCGCCACCGTCCGGCCGGAGTTGGAGCTGAAGCGGGGAGATGACCACGTTCGCGGCGTCCCTGCGGTCGACCAGGGCCTCCCCGATCCGCGGCCCCGGCTCACAGGCCGTGAACGTGGCCTGGACGGGCAGCCCCAGCGTGGCACGCACGTCCTCCCGCGTCGCTTGCCACTGGGCGGGGGTCAACCAGGACATGGAGCCCTCCAGCGTCGCCACCACGCGGTCGCCGATCAGCGCGCTGTAGGACAGCCGCGCCCCCTTCAGGCCCTCGCGGCCACGGAAGCGGCGCACGATGCGGCAGCGCAGCACCACCTCGGTGGGTACGTCGCCCACCGCGAGCGCGGTGATGTCCGCGTCGCGCAGGGCGATGTCCCGCAGGATGAACTTCGTGCCGAACGGGTTCTCGAACAGATCGTGGCCCAGCATGAGGAGCGACTGCCGGACGGCCTCCACCAGGACCATCGGGTCGTAGACGTGGCGGCAGCCCGCCGTGTCCCGGTAGAAGGCGTGTGAGCGGGGTATCTGCACCCCGATGTCGAGGGTGTCCTCGTCCCGGGCGAGCACGCCGGTCAGAAACACCTCGGCCAGGCTCAGCCGATGGACGAGCTCACGCGGCACCGTCTGGCTGAATTCCACCGTGTCCATGCTTCCCCCTCTGTGTTACCGAACCGCCGACCGCGCCAGGCGGTGATGCCAGTCGGACACACTGACTCCACCGAGCACGGGTGCCAGCCCCTTGCGCTTCATGGGCAGGGCATGGGAGCCGACGATCACCGTGTCCCAGGCGTCGAGCGGCAACCCGGCCCGCCAGACGGCTTCGATCAGCCGCCGGTAGCCCTCCTGGTCCCGGGCGGCGAGCCGGGCCGCGCGGAGCTCGTCCCGGACGGCGCCGGGGGCCAGGGATTCCTCCGCCTCCTCCACGGCTCGCTTGAGCCGTTCCGCGGCCGGTTCGAAGGAGAGATCCCGCTCGGGCACCTCGGTGTGCAACCGCTCGCCGAGCTCACGCGCGCGGGCCGACTGGTCCTCGCCCGCCAGCGCGGAGGCGTAGACCCGCTGTCGGAGTGCCGCGCCGAAGTAGATGCCCAACTCCCGTGCCACATCGGCGGGTTCGTCGGGAGTGTGGACGAGGTTGAGCAGATAGCTGTAGCGGCCGGTCGCGTAGCGAAGCTGACCGGGTACCCGGGCCCGCGGGTCGGTCGGGCCCTTCCGCTCGGTCAGGACGACCGACGCGGGTGCGCTCGGCAGAGCCTCGGCCCCGTCGGCGTCCTGGCGCACCACGAGCACCACCGCGTCGCAGGTGTCGGTGAACAGATCGGCGAGACGGCGGCGCTCCGGTGTGGCCAGGTTCCACTGGAAGTACCACAGCGCCCGCACGGTGTTGGGGGTGAGCCGGGTCCGTTCCGCGGCCACGATCCGGAAGCCCTCCCGGGCCAGCCAGTCGACGGTCGTCGGTAACTGCCTGCTGACCACGGCGTCGGGCTTGAGCAGCAGCGCGGCGTGCCGGTGGAGGAAGCCGTCGACGTCGGCGGTGAGGGTGGCGAGCTGTTCGACGCTCTCCAGGAAGTACGTGTCCGAGCCGAAGAGAGTCCGCTTGCGCGGATCGCAGCTGAGGGCCGGGGATATGTCGTCGCCGAAGGGCCGGCCGTTCGTGGTGTCATCGGTCATCGGCCGGCTCCGTTCACATCGCTCGCGGGGCTGGTCCCGTTCGCCGCGGAGGTCCCGTCCGGGCCCGTTATGTTCAGCCGGGCCAGCACCTCGGTGGCATCGGCCGGCGGCGCGCCCAGGTAGCCCGTCTCCAGGCAGTGGTCGATCAGCGCGCGCAGGAAGTCCTGCCCGTCCGCCGGTGGCCTGCGAGTGGCAAGGGCCGCCGTGTGGGAGTCGTCGAAACGCATCCGGCGTCGGAAGTAGCTCTCGTAGAGCGTCATGACACGCTCGTAGTACACCCGCTCCCGGCGGGGCAGCCGCTGGGCGTCGAAGCTCGTCGGCGGGACGAACCGCGGCACGTGGAACGGCGGGTACTCGGCCATCACATCGGAGAAGTCCCTCAGCGTCAGCGGTGCGCCCACCGCATGGAAGGTCCGGCCCGCCGCCTCCTCGAACCGGTGGGTGACCTCGGTGATGATGTCCGCCACATAATCCACGGGCACCAGGTCGAGGCGCGCCTCGTACTGGCCGGGGATGGAGCGGACCTTGCCCTCGGTGGCCAGTTTGAGCACGACGTAGATGTTCTTGTAGTCGCGCACCACGCCGGTGCGCTCGTCACCGACGACGATGCTGGGGCGGACGATCGCGGCTCGCACACCGTCGGCCTGGGCCTTGTGCACCAGGCTCTCGGCCCGGAACTTGCTGTCCTCGTAGGCGTTGGCGAGGCGCTGGCCCTCGTCCAGCTCCGTCTCGCGGATCAGCCCGTCGCGCTCACCGCACACATAGGCGGTTCCCACGTGCACGAGGGGCACGCCGCCGGCGCGGGCCAGCTCCAGGACGTGGGCGGTGCCGTCGACGTTGACCGCCTGGTAGACCTCGTCGGGGAGGCCGAAGTCGGTGATCGCGGCGCAGTGCACGATCCGGTCGAGGCCGTCCGCGACCAGCGCCTGGTACGCGGCCTCGGGCAGGCCGAGCCGGGGCTTGGTCACATCGCCCGGCAGGCAGGTGACGGCGTCCGGCTCCAGCGGGGTGCCGTCGTTGCGTATGACCGCCGGCTGGTTGTGGACCAGGGCGGTGACCTGGTGCCCGGCCGCCACCAGCCGGGCGGTGACCTCCGCGCCGACCAGCCCGGCCGCGCCGGTCACCAGAATCCTCAAGCGCTCCGTCATCGGCCCGCCTCCGCCTGCCGTGCTTCGGTCTCTCGTCGTACTTCTGTCACCAGGCGGACGATGTCGCCGAGCGTGGTGACCGTGGCGGTCCTCTCCTGAGCGAGCTCCCCGAGCCCGAAGCCCTCCTCCAGCGCCAGCGTCAGTTCGATGAGCCGGAGCGAGTCATAGGCCAGATCCGCGAAGAGCTCGGTGTCGTCGGCCAGGGTGGCGCCCCCCGCGGGCGCCATCGCGCCGACGATCGCGTACACCTTGTTCCGCGTCTCGTCCTCGTTCAGCGATGGTGTGCTGGTGCTTGACGTCAACGTTCCTCCCTCAGCGTCAGGTGGTGGCGAGATGCGGCTGCGCGCCACCGCTGGACAGCAGATCGCTCGCCTCGTCGATGGGCAGGTCCGCGTCGAGGTGGGCGCCGAGGCGCAGCCAGTCGTAGCCGATCTCCAGGGTCTGCCGCCATCCGTCCGAGGAGTCGAAGGAGGACGGGAAGCTGTGCGCGCCGATCGTGTGCCGGACCAGGGCGACGAAGTCGTCCAGCGCGGTGAGCGCCGCGCTGCCCTGGGCCCCGGACGCGATCGTGAGCGTTGCGAGGTGCCGGGCCTTCGCCCGGATCTCGTCGGTGTCCGCTCCCGCCGGAAGGAGGGACAGTCTGCGGACGACCTCGGAGTCCGGCGGCAGCGGGTTGACTCCGTATGCGCTGAGCACGCCGCGCAGCGCGGCCCGCAGTATCCTCCGGGCGCTGAGTTCGGCGACGCTCCACTGCTCGCGGTCCAGGGCGCCGGTGAGGTCCTCGCGGGCGTTCTCCACCAGCACGTTGGACCACACGAGGGTCATCGCGGCGGCGCTGAACCGGCGGGCGGGCATGGGCACGAGATCGATGCCCTCCTCACCGCCGACCGCGGCCCCGCCCACGGTGACGATGGGCCGCGCGATACTCGGTGGCGGTGTGACGGGGCCGGACGGGGCGGCCAGCGGCATGGCGGGGACGATCGGGCCGTCGCCCTTCCATGCCACCTTCACCAGGCCGAAGCGGAGGAACTGGGCGATCTGCGGGCCCGCCTGTGGTGCTCCTGACGCGTCCGCCACGGCCACTACGCTCCCCAGGGGCCGGCCGAAGACGACCGAACGCCAGGCCCGCGCCGCGCGGTCACCGAGGACGAACACGTCCTGCTTGTCGCGTACGACATGCACGCGGTCGCCGGTCTGCCAGGTGGTCACCCCGGCGGCCCTGGCCACGGTGATCCGCTCGGAGTCGGGTTCGGCGCCCGCCACCCCCAGATCGGCCGTGAGCCGGACGCCCGCGGTGATGTACTCGGCGGTGTCGAGGCCCGACGCCTCCACCGAGGCGAGCGTCCGATACCGGTCACACAGCGGCTGGTCACCGATGCGGTCCAGCTGCATGGGCAGCCACTTCGGCTCCAGATAGGTCTCTCCCTGCTCCGCCGCCCAGGACTTCACCGCCTGCAGCAGTCCGGCTTCGGTCCATGCCGCGGCCTCCTCTTCCTGGCCGAGTTCCCGCAGGGCGAGCGCGTAGCGGATCGACTGGCGTGCGTGGTGTGCCCACCACTCCCGCATCGTGTCCTGGAAGTCGTCGAGGGACATCAGCCCCTTGACCTTCGCCACCAGGTCCGGATTGCGCAGCGGGAAGCTGTGCAGCAGACGCTGACAGCGGTTCAGCAGATCCTCCGGGACGGCGCCCACGTGGTCGCGCGTGTCGGTCGTGATCGCGGAGAACTGCTCGGCGAGCTGCCGCACCGAGCGGGTCCTGACCTCGACCCGCCGCCCGTCCAGGAACAGGAGCGAGGGCATGGTGGGCAGGTCGGCGTCGCTGTCCGCGATGAGCAGGAAGTCGATGTCGGACGAGGAATTGCCGAAGCCCTCGGCTATCGAACCCTCGAGGACCACAGCGCAGTTGGCGACGGAATGGATCTGCGGAATGGTCTTGTCGAGCAGGTTCTGCAGATAGTCCTCGCTGAGGATCACACGGGCCTCCCGGTCGTGACATGGGCCGTCTCCAGGACGCGCGCGTCTTTGAGGCGGCCCGCTCGCAGCTCTTCCCACATGTGGCGACGTCTCGGCTTGCCGCTGGACGTCTTTCTGATCAGCCCGCTGCGGCCGGTGACGACGGTGATGGCGACGTCGTCACCGAGTGCGCCGCGCAGGACGAGCGTGGCGTCCTCCACCCACGCGCCCTCGGCCTTCTCCGCGAACAGCGTCACCGAGGTGCCACCGGTGCCCTCGACGCCGACGACCGCGCACTTCTCCCGGGCGATCCCGGTCGCGGAGACCACCTTCGCCTCCAGGTCCTCCATGTAGACGCTGCGTCCGCGCGCCTTGAGGCTGTCGCCCATCCGGCCGAGCACGAACAGCTCGCCGCGGTGGAAGAACCCGGCGTCCCCCGTCCTGATGCCGCCGTCGACGAACCGCGTGGAGCCCGTGCGCCCGGCGTGGTAGCCGCTGGTCACCGAGGGGCCCATCACCTCGATCTCGCCGAGGTGGCCGTCCGGCAGGGGCCGTCCATCGTCGTCGACCACCGTGGCGCCCACCCCGTCACCGGGGCCGCCGCAGCCGATCAGCCAGCCGTCCTCAACGTCGGAGGGCGTCTTCGCGGAGCTCGCGAACTCGCCCTCCTCATCGATGGTGACGGGGCCTCCGAAGCGCAGCGTGCCGGTGTCCACGCGCACGGTCGGCGCGGGAGCGTCGGAGGTACGGACGGTCACCGCGAGCGTGGCCTCGGCGAGCCCGTACGACGGAAGGTAGACAGAGGGCGAGAATCCGGCGGGTGCGGCGAGCCTGGCGAAGTGCTCCAGTGCACGGGGGTTGATGGGTTCGGCGCCGACGATGGCATTGCGCCACGCGGTCAGGTCCAGGTCCGCGAGCCGGTCGCCAAGCCGCCGGGCCGCGTACTCGAACGCGAAGGGCGGGGCGGCGGTGTGCGCGGCGACGGCGAAGCACCGCAGCCAGCGGGCCGGATCGCGGATGAACTGCTCGGGGCGCATGAGCCACAGATCGTCCCTCACGCTCACGGGGGTGAGCAGACAGCCGATGAGCCCCATGTCGTGGTGGAGCGGCAGCCAGGAGGCCCCGGCGTCGCCCGCGCGCCAGCCGAGTGTGCTCCGGATCAGCGCGAGATTGGCCTCCAGGTTCGCCCAGGTGACCCGGACTCCGCGGGGCCGGCTGCTGGAGCCCGAGGTGAACTGGAGGAGGGCGAGTTCGCCGGGTTCGCGGGGCTGGATCTCATCGCCGTCATCGCGCCAGATCCACGGCTCGCGGTCGGAGCCCGCGGCGGCCATTACCCGGGCGGCCAGGGGGGCGAGGCCCTCGGCGGTGATGGTGACGGCGGCCTCGGTCTGCCGCAGGATCCCGGCCGTGTGCTCCACGTACTCGGCCTCGGCGGCGAACGCCGGCGGGGGGATGAGGCACACCGTGGCGCCCGCGGCCCAGACGCCGAAGAGCGACGACAGACACGGGAAACCGGTGGGCAGGAGGACGCACACCACATCGCCGGGACGTACCCCTTGTGCCGCCAGTGATCCGGCCACCCGCCGTGCGGAGGCGGCGAGTTCGGGGTAGCCGTGGAACTCCCAGCCGCCTCGGTCGTCGGCGAGGTGGATGCCCCGGCCGTGGAGGTCTCCGGCAGCCGCCCGAGGAGCATCCGTCAGCCAGGAGAGCAGTGCGTTACTCACTCGTCGCGTCCTTCGCCTTCTCGGTCTCGGCCCCGGTGTCCGTTCCGGCCCCGGTGTCGGTTTCGGCCGGGGTGTCGTCGTCCAGGAACGTGATCACCCCCGTGCCGCCGTCCACTCTCAGCCGCATCCCGGTCTCCATCTCCGTGACCGCGCCCTTGACCTGGACGACGGTCGGAATGCCGAGCTCACGGGCGACGATCGCCACATGTGTCAGCGGGCTGCCCCGCTCGATGATGAGTGCCGAGGCGGAGGGCAGCGCGGCGACCCAGCCCGGATCCGTGCGGTAGGTCACCAGGACACCGCCGTCCACATCCACCGGGGTGTCCGTGACAACGGCGCGGGCCTCGACCACACCGGGGCAGGACGGGGTGCCCCGCAACTCCCGGACGCCGGTGCGCGCCACGCCGCCCTTCACAAAGCCGGCCCGCTCCAGATTGCCCCGCCAGTAGGCGGCCCCACGGGTGGTGAACCGGGAGGGCGCGGACAGCTGCTCGTCCTCGGTCTGCTGACGCTTGCGCAGCTCCACGAGGCCGCGCAGATCGGTATGCGCCGTCGTGCCCTCGTAGGCACCTCGCAGCTCCTCGAGGCGCAGGAAGAAGACATCGTTCCAGTGGTCGATCGCCCGCATCCTGGCGAGATCACGGCCCATGGCGCGCAGCATCCGCTTCGCCGAGCCGAAGGCGCGGGTGCGGCAGAATCTCAGCCGCTCCCGGTTGTAGAGGGAGGTTTGTGCCTTGCGGCGGACGACGTTGTAGAGCATCCGGCGCGGCCCGCGCAGGTGCTCGTCCAGATAGGCGTCGGCCTTCTCGCCGGAATTGGTGTCCACCTCGGGCAGCGCGGCACGCACCATGGCGAACAGGGTCGACGGGTCCTCCCGCAGATCGGGCACTTCGAGCTTGAGCTCATCGAGGCTGCGGTAGCCGTACGCGGCGACGTACTCGTCCACCGAGGCGAGGAACGCGGTGTGGCCGCCGTCGCGCAGCGCCTGATAGGTGTCCGCGGCCGGGGTCTCCTGGATGACGCGGCTCAGTTCGGCGTCGTCACGGACGGTGGCGGCGAGGGCCGACAGCGCACGGGCGGGTTCGATGGACTCCACCCGGGAGCCGGGGCTGGCGGCACTCCAGGTGAGCCACTCGGGGGCGTCGGGCAGCCAGCCTCTGTTCAGCAGGGCGAGTGCGCCGATGGACCAGAGAATCGTCGCGTCCAGGGTCTGCATCGGACCCCACTTCTCCAGCAGATCCTTCTCCAGGGCGCGGAATCGCCGGTAGACGTCCTGGCCCTCCATCGCGTCGTAGTCGACGTTGTCGAACTCCTCGTACGCCTTGTAGAAGTAGGCCATGAAACGTTCGACAGAGCGGTTCATGGTGAGGAAGCGGCGTACGAAAGCGGCCACCGTCCTCGCGCGGGACAGCCGACCGCGCAAGGAAGAAGAGAAGGTGTACGGGTAGATGGTCTCGGCCATTTCGTCGTCGAGTGGCTCCTCGACGCCGATCGCGACCTCCAGTACTTTCCTGTTGAGTTTGTACAGTGGCGCGATCCGTACCATCCGGTACCAGTGGAGCAGGTTGTAGTACACCCGGCCATGGAAATAGCCGAGCATATGGGGAGCCCATTCCTCGATCTCGCGCAGTGCGGCGGGCGGGACCCGGAGACCTCGGGCGTAATATTCGTAGACCCTGCCGTAGACATTGGCCGCGAAGCTGTAGGTCAGCGGTGAAACGATTCCGGAAAAGCTCTCGATGATGTTGGCGTTGTCCCAGATCCGGAGTTCGCCTTCGCTTGGCCCTAACTCATCCTCCGATGGCTGGATCGCATCCGGCAGCGCGGTGATCGGGCGGGCCTGTAAAATCCACAGAGCGTCGTCCGTGAGCGCCCACTCGATGTCCTGCGGAGTGTCGAAGACCGCCGCGATGCGCGCCCCGGCCTCGTGCAGCCGCGCTATGTCCTTCGGCTCCAGCGACAGCTTCTCCCGGTCGGCCCGCTCCACTTCGGCGACCAGATATCCGGAACCCGCCGGATCCAGGTGATAGCGCTCCTGCTTGTCGCCGAGCACGGTGTCGTCCACCGCGCCCGTGGCGCCGTCGAGAACGACGGTGTCGGCGTCCACCGCGCCCGAGACCAGGCCCTCGCCCAGTCCGTACACGGAACTGATCACATACTGCCGCCGATTGCCGGTCACCGGGTTGGCGGTGAACATGACGCCGCTGCGCTCGGCATCCACCATGTCCTGCACCACGACGGCGATGCCCGCGTCACGCAGCGGCAGCCCGTGCCGCAGCCGGTAGTGCAGCGATCGCTCGGAGAACGCCGAGGCCCAGCACTTCTTGACGTGCGCTGTCACCTCGGGGAGCCCGGACACATTGAGGAAGGTGGCGAACTGTCCGGCGAAGGAGAGCTCCGCACCGTCCTCCTCGACGCCGGAAGAGCGCACCGCGACCCGGGGGCGCCCCACATGCGCATACGCTTCTTCGACGACCGACGCGGCGTCGTCGCTCAACTCCCCCGACTCGATGATTTCGGCCAACTGCCGGGAGATTCGGTTCACATTGTCCTGGGTGACCCCGGCGAGCAGATCCTCGATGCGCCCCGCCTCGTCGAGCGCGGCGATGAATTCCTCGAACACATCGAGCCCGACGACTGCCCACCGGGGGACGGCGAGCCCGTTCCTGGAGAGCTCATGGAGATTCTTCCCCTTCCCGCCCGCCAGCTTCGCGGCCTCACCTGGGAGGCTGTCGTCGACTATGGCTCGCATCGGTTTCCTTGGCCTCCGGGCACGCGTCGCGAAACACACCCCGCTTGATCACGAGGAAGTTTCACCGTACCCCACGGGTCTGGCGATTGCGATCCTTCCCCCCTCTTTTGCAAGGCCACTTCATGACGTCTTGATTCAAGACGCCCTGACGCTTTGGCTGGTTGCTACGTATTTCCCTAGCGATTGCCGACCCACCACCCCTGGCGCTCGGCGTTCGCCGAGGGTAGTAGTGAGCTGGTAACGCTAGGATCCTTGCCATTGCTCCCGCCCCGTTTCCTGCCCCCCCACGCCCTTTGTTCTCCCCGGCCGGTGGCGAATCCCTGGTGGGTCGCACTGTGGCCACCAGTGGCCACTGCCCCGTGGACGCCGGAGAACTGAGTGAACGCTGGACAACTGGAGAAAACCGATGTCCCTCCTTCCTCCCGGCTCCCGGCAGCCCGCCCTTCTGCAGACCATGCGCATGCGCGACCCGGTGAACTACTTCGCGTCACTTCGGCGGCGCTACGGTCCGGTGTTCCGCATGAAGCTGATCGGCTTCCCGCCCCAGGTGGTGGTGTCCACCGCGGAACTCGCCGCGGAGATCTACGGCACGGACGGCGACGGCAACCGGGCCGGGGCGCTGCGCGCGGGATACGTGCCGTGGCTCGGCGACTATTCGCTGTTCACGAACGACGGCGAGCCGTGGTGGCGGCACCGCAAGCTGCTCAGCCCGGCCCTGCACGGCCGGTCCATCGCGAGCTACCCGGACCTCATCGCCGAGATCGCCGCGGAGGACATCCGGACGTGGCCGCTCGGCAGACCGTTCGCGCTCCAGGAGCATATGCAAGCCATCACGCTGGAGATCACCCTGCGGCTGGTCTTCGGGATCCGCGACGTCACCCAGCTGACCCGGCTGCGGGCGTTACTCCTTACCCTGTCCAAGGCCAGTGGCTCCCCGCTCCTGTTCCTGCTGCCCGCGCGGCTGCGGGCATGGGCGGAGAAGTCGCCGCTGGCGATGCGCATACCGGTCCTGCCGACGACCCGCACCATGAAGGCCAGCGCGGCCGTGGACGAGATCCTCTTCGCCGAGATCGCCCGGCGCAGGGACGAGGAGGACAGCGATGCCACCGATGTGCTGGGGCGGCTGCTGCAGGCGCGGGACGACCAGGGCCGCTCGATGAGCGACCAGGAGATCCGCGATGAGCTGCTCACCCTGCTTGAGGCCGGACTCGAGACCACGGCGACCGGCCTCTCCTGGGCCTTCGAACGGCTGATGCGCTCCCCGGAGATACTGCGGCGGCTGCGGGAGGAGTTGGAGCGGGGCGAGGACGACAGCTACCTCGAAGCGGTCGTCAAGGAGGTGCTGCGGCTGCGTCCGGTGATCACCGGCTCGGGGCGACTGCTGGACAAGCCGCTGCGGCTGGACGGATACGAGATTCCGGCCGGATGGGTGGCCATCCCCATGTTCTCGCTCATCCACCAGGACAGCGAGGCGTATCCGGACCCCGAGGAGTTCCGGCCGGAGCGGTTCCTCGGTGAGGGCGCCCAAGCGGCACAGAAGTCATTCCTGCCGTTCGGCGGCGGCCGACGCTACTGCGTCGGCGCGCAACTCGCCATGATGGAGATGAAGGTGATCATTCGGGAGGTGCTGCGGAGGGTGGAACTGACCGCCGCCGACCCCGCGCCGGAGGCCCAGCGCATGTGGCATGTCACCCTGGTCCCGGGAAAGCGCGCCGTCGCCGTGGCCCGCGAACAGCCCCTGAACCCCGCGCCGTTGAGCGAGGAGCCGAGGTGCCCCGTACACCCGGCCCCGTCCGAATAGCCATCACTCGCGCGGGTCGGCGGTGAGTCGGTCGCCCAGGGGACTTCGCCGGTACAGCACCTGCCGTCCGTGGCGCGCCCGGGTGACCAGACCCGTGGCGTGCAGGACGCGCAGGTGCTGGGACACGGCGCTCGGAGTCACCCTCAGGCGGCGGGCGAGCTCAACCGTGGGCAGGGGCTCCTCGAGGAGGCCGAGGAGTCTCGCCCGGGGCGCGCCGATGAGCGACACGAGCGCGGACGCGTCGTGGGTGGGCTCCGAGGCCCACAGCGTCGCCACGCCACGGCTCGGGTAGACCAGCGACGGAGGTTCCTCCGGGCTCACCGGGGGCGCTGGCTTGTGCGCGAAGACGGAGGGCAGGAGGAGCAGTCCACGGCCGGATGCCACGACACGGTGCCGGCTGATCATCTTGGTGATGTGCAGCACCCCGTTGTGCCAGCGCAGATGGGGATGCATATCGGCGAAGAGCAAGCGGGCGCCCCCCATGGCCAGTCGGCGCGCGCGGTAGGTCATGTCCGCCTCCACGACGAGTCGCATCCGCGGCCACATCGGCTTGACGGCGATCTCCCAGTACTGGCGCAGGAGAGCGCAGATGGTGTCGCGGAGTCCGGCGACGGACGCGTCGTCCTCGACGGCGGCGTCGCGCAGCGCCGGGGGCAGCGGGTCCGGCGCGTGTGTGGCCAGCAGATCGCGGCGGACCAGGTCGGGATGGGTCTGACGGACGACGGCGAGTTCGTCCTCGAAGGCCGGGGCGAAGGTCGCGGGCCGTGGAGTCAGAAAGTCCGGAAGGGTGCGTCGCCGCGCCACCAAGGACATCAGCAGGTCGGTGTCCAGGGCGCCGAGTCTGCCCAGCACCGCTCTGCGCCACGGCAGATGCACCGCGGACAGGCTCGGATCGTGCAGTACCCGCAGGCTGAACACCGTCTCGTTCAAGGGCGATACGGCGAACCGCGTGTCCGCCAGGTCCTCGACATCGAGCACAAAGCTGATCATTAAGCCATACGCTACATCGATTGCCGACGGAACTCCGGTGCCATGGACTTCGGCCCATGACACATCCCACGACGCATTCCGTGAGACACCCCCTGCGTGTACGGACCCCGCGTGCGCGGTCCCCGCGTGTGCGGACCACGGCCGGATGAGCCGCCGCATGGTCCTGCTCCTCGCCATCACCTGCGCGGTGGCGGTGGGCAACATCTACTTCCCGCAGGCCATCGGCCCACTGGTGGCCGACGGGCTGCAGGTGTCCGCCGACTCGGCCGCCGTGGTGGTCACCGCCACCCAGGTCGGCTACACGGCCGGAATCGTCCTGCTGGTGCCGCTCGGCGACCGGATCCCGCACCGTACGTTCCTCGTCGTCCTGCTCGGCCTCACCGGCCTGGCGCTGTTCGCCGCGGGTTGCGCGCCCGCCCTGCCGCCCCTCGTCGCCGCCAGCGCTCTCGTCGGCCTGACCACCGTGGCGGCGCAGATCGTCGGTCCGCTGGCGGCCGGTCTCGTGGCCGCCGACCGCCGGGGAGCGGTGATCGGCACCCTGCTGAGCGGATCGACCGGCGGCATGCTGCTGGCCCGCACCTTCAGCGGCACCCTCGGCGAGTGGCTGGGCTGGCGGGCCCCGTATCTCGTGGCCGCGATCCTGGCCCTGCTGCTCGCCACCGTCCTGGCGTTCGCGGTCCCCGCCACGACCCCGGCCTCCCGGCAGTCCTACCCCGCGCTCCTGGCCGAACCGCTGCGCCTGCTGCGCACCGAGCCGGAGCTGCGCCGCTCCTGCTGGTACCAGGCGACCGTCTTCGCCGGATTCTCGGCCGTCTGGACCTGCCTGGCGCTGCTCCTCACCGGTCCCGCCTACGGCCTGGGCGCCCAGGCCGTAGGCATGCTCGCCCTGGTCGGCGGGGCGACCATGCTGTGCACCCCGCTCGCCGGGCGCCTGGTGGACCGCCGAGGACCCGATCCGGTGAACCTCGTCTGCCTGCTCGGAGTGCTCCTCTCCGCCACGATCCTCGCCCTGGGCGCCCTGGGCGGGACGCCGGGCCTGGCCGCCCTGACGGTCGGCACACTGCTGCTGGACGTGGCGATGCAGTCCGGCATGGTGGCCAACCAGGCCCGCGTCTACGCCCTGCGCCCGGACGCCCGCAGCAGGCTCAACACCGCCTATATGACCTGCGCCTATCTGGGCGGCAGCGCGGGTTCCTGGCTCGGGGTACGCGCCGGGGGCCGGGCCGGCTGGTGGGGCGTGTGCGCACTTGTCGCGCTGCTCACCGTCCTCGCCCTGGTCCGCCACCTGCCGGCCCTGCGCCGGCCTCGGGGGAGCCTGCCGGTTCCGGCTCAGGCTCCATGCCGTAACACGGCCCCTACGCCTCCGGACCCTCCCCTTGCAGCGCGGTGAGGAGCTCCCTCGTGGTGAGGATGGCATGGGCGAAGGTGGGGCCGTTCAGCTCGTGCGCGGAGTGCATCATCTCGGGTTTGAAGGCGGCCGTGGCGTCGCGGACCAGTGTGACGTGGTAGCCCAGTTCCATGGCGAACCGGCCGGTGGACTCGATGCAGGTGTTCGCCAGCAGCCCGACGAGGATCACATGGGTGATGCCATGCTGCATGAGCTGCATATTCAGGTCGGTGTTGGCGAATCCGCTCTGTGACCAGTGTTCTCGGACCACCACCTCCCCCGGCCCCGGCTGGAAGTCGGGGTGGAACTCCCCGCCCCAGGTGCCCCGGGCGAAGGTGTGGCTCACCATGATGTTCCGCTGGGTCGGGTTGGGGTGGTCCCACGACTCGTAGTCACCCGGCTCCCAGCGGCGGTGCGGGACGAACACCACCCGCACTCCGGCCTGCCGGGCGGAGCCGACGATGGCGCGCAGGTTGCCCAGCAGACCGACCTCCCGCGCGACGCTCTCCACGGCCGGCCAGATCTTGCCACCCTCGGAGAGGAAGTCGTTGTAGGGATCGACCAGCAGCACTGCCGCCCGCCGGGGGTCATAGGTCTCGGCCATGACGTCCCCTCCGTGGGCTCGTGGAAGATCATTCATCGCCTGAACAGGCACATCCCCAACGCTCCGGGTACCCATCCGTCGCCGTTCGAACGCCGCACGGCATACCCACCCACTTCCGGGAAGCCCTCGACGCCTCCTATAGTAGGTAGACCTACCTACCTAGTCTGTCAGGGTGTACGCGATGAGTGAGACCGGTGCGAGGACGACGGAGCCCGGGAGGCGGCGGCCGGCGCGTGAGCGTCTGCTGGCGGCCGCCGCGCGCCGCTTCTACGCCGACGGCGTGACGGCGACCGGAATCGACACGATCACCGCCGAAGCGGGCGTGGCGAAGATGAGCCTGTACAACAACTTCTCCTCCAAGGCCGATCTCGTCAGGGCCTATCTCGACGCCCGCCACGAGGAGTGGCTCGCGATGTACCGGTCACGGCTGGAGCGGGCCGAAAGCCCCCGCGACGGCGTCCTCGCGGTCTTCGACGCCTACGCCGATCACGCGGCGTTCGCCTACGAGCGCGGCTTTCGCGGCTGCGGCCTGCTCAACGCGGCCGCCGAGCTGCCCGCCGGGGACGAGGGCCGGACCGTCGTACGCCGCCACAAGGAGGAGGTCGAACGGCTGATCACCGGCCACCTCGAAGAGCTGCTGCCCGAGCGTCCCGAGGACGCTGCCACGATGGCGGAGCACCTGGCGTTCCTGCTGGAGGGCGCGATGGCCCGTGCCGGTCTGGAAGGGGATGACAGCCGTCTGCGGCACGCCCGCGCGATGGCGGCGGCCCTGCTGGAGCGCCTGTGACGGCCCCCGGACACGGCGCCCGCTCTTCAGCGGGCGCCGGATCGTTGTGCGTGCTCGCCGCGTCCGTGCTGTGGGGCACCACCGGCACCGCGGCCACCTTCGCCCCGGACGTCGGCCCGCTCGCCATCGGCGCCGTCGCCATGGGCCTCGGCGGACTGCTCCAGGCCCTGGTCGCCGCTCCCCGCATCGCCCGTCAGGCCCCGCGGCTGCGTGCGCGGCGCGGCACCGTACTGCTCGGCGCGGTCTCGGTGGCGGCGTACCCCTTGGCGTTCTACAGCGCGATGCACCTGGCCGGAGTGGCCGTGGGCACCGTGGTGTCGATCGGCATGGCCCCGCTGGCCTCAGCCGTGATCGAACGGGTCATGGACCGGCGCCGGCTGACGCGCCGCTGGAAACTCGGCGCCGCCCTGGGCCTGTTGGGCACCTTCCTGCTGTGCGCGGGCCAGGCCGCCGGGGCCCCTGGCGGCGCGGAGCGGGCATCCACGGCCGCCACGGTGCTCGGTGTGGGGCTGGGCCTCATCGCGGCCACGACCTACGCCCTCTACTCCTGGGCGGCCCACCGGCTGATCACCCAGGGGGTCACCTCGCGCGCGGCGATGGGCGCGGTCTTCGGCGTGGGCGGGCTGCTCCTGGTGCCCGTCCTCCTGGTCACCGGCGCCCCGCTCCTCGACTCCGGGTCCAACATGGCCGTCGGGGCGTACATGGCGCTGGTGCCCATGTTCGCGGGCTACGTCCTGTTCGGCTGGGGGCTGGCGCATGTGCCCGCCAGCACGGCGACCACGCTCTCCCTGCTGGAACCGGCCGTCGCGGCCGTCCTCGCCGTGCTGGTCATCGGCGAACGCCTCCCCGCCGTCGGCTGGGGCGGTATCGCACTCGTCCTCGCCTGCCTG
Organism: Streptomyces sp. MK37H; assembly: GCF_018035285.1. NCBI lineage: Bacteria > Bacillati > Actinomycetota > Actinomycetes > Kitasatosporales > Streptomycetaceae > Streptomyces > Streptomyces sp. MK37H. Next base: position 29,619 of record NZ_JAAAYH010000002.1, read on the forward strand.
GCCGTCCTCACCGCCCCGGCGGGCGTCTCCGGGCGGCGCCGACAGCGGCGAGACGGCGTGACGCCGCCGCAGCGCACAGCGGTGGAGCACACCCTTGCCCAGTCGGACCCCGCACCGTAGCGGAGTCCGGCTACGGCAGGCCGTCCGCGTGCGGCGATGTCATTCAGCACTCCGCGGGCCGGAAAACCTCTCCGCGAGCTCGCGATGCTTGTCGGCGGCCGGCTTCGCCCGGGCCGTGCTGATGGCCGATCCGGCCATCCCTCCCAGACGTTCAGCCTCGTCCGCGGAGCGCAGATGCTCCTGCCGCGCATGCTCACGGCAGGCGAGGCAGGTGACGTTCTCCGGGCGCGGTGAGGTCATCGCGTACGGGGCCCGCAGTCCGCATCCGGTATCGACGAGGCTCGGCAGGTCACCGACCAGACCGAACGTGGATGCCATCATCTCGCGGACGGCGGCTACGCCACGGACGACCTTCGACTCGACATGGATGTGCGGATCGTCCCCGCCCAATGCGTCCTCCCTGCCACGGCGCGCGGCCGACCGGGAGTGCTCCCGGTCGGCCGCGGAGTGCGGGACGAGTCTCCCACGTGCCCGGTGCGCCACGGGCTTCAGACGGCCGGCTGTGCGGCCTTCCAGGCGCGGCAGTGCGTGGCGGGGGCGTCGGTGAAGGAGACGTGGCGGGGGTGCCGGCCGAGCAGGCGGTGGGCCTTGGCGCTGCTGACGAGTTCGTCCTGGTCGGCCGCCATCTGCGGCATGCCGCCCGCTTCGGCCGTCTCGAGGCCGATCTCGCCTGTGCGGCCAGCCGCCCGGACGGCGATCCGCTGCATCTCCAGGGCGCTCAGGCGCTGGTCGTCGGCGATGACGAAGACCTCGCCTTCGACGGCGGTCGGGGTGGTCGAGGACTCGGACGTAGGCGTCGGCGAGGTCGTCCACGTGGACCCAGCTCCAGCGCTTGCTGGTGTCACCGTAGAAGACGGGCTTGCCGGACTCGGCGGCGGCGAACCACTGGCCGGTCATGGAGGTGGCGGCCGGGCCGCCGTAGAGGAAGCCGGGACGGACCACGGTGTGCGCGAGACCGCCGGCGGCGAGCTCCTTCTCCAGGCCGAAGCGGAAGCCGAGGGGGCTGTCGGGATGGCCGGGGGTGTTCTCGTCCATGAGGGCGAGACCGGTGCGGCCGTAGGCGGAGATGCCGGTGGTGTACACCAGGTGGCGGCGCCGGCCGTCGCGGTCCTGTGCGGCGGACAGTTCGGCGAACAGCCGCTGGTCGGCACCGATCGGGTCGCTCATGTCCATGAGCAGGTGCACCACCGCGTCCGTGCCGTCCAGGTGGCCCCGCCAGGTCTCGGGCCGGGAGAAGTCCCCCTGCACGGGGGTGACTTCATGGGCGGTCAGGTCGCGGGCGGCCGGGGCGGCGGTGTCGCGGCGCCCGCCGCCGCGTCCTGGACAAGATCCCCGACGCCCTGGTCCCGGACCTCGCGAAGACCCTCGCCGACCTCGCCGAAGCCCTGTCCCAGGGCCACCGCGGCAGCTGAGAACCGAGGCCCGCGTCCGTCGGCCCGCCGACCGGGTCAGGCCGCGGTCGCGGACACCGCCGCGCGGCCCGCCGTGCGGCCCGAGAAGAGGCAGCCACCCAGGAAGGTGCCCTCCAGGGAGCGGTAGCCGTGCGCTCCTCCCCCGCCGAAGCCCGCCACCTCACCGGCCGCGTACAGGCCGCTGATCGGGTGGCCGGAGGCGTCCAGGACGCGGCCGGAGAGGTCGGTCTGGAGGCCGCCGAGGGTCTTGCGGGTGAGGATGTTGAGGCGCACGGCGATCAGGGGTCCGGCGCCCGAGTCCAGGATCCGGTGCGCGGAGGCGGTGCGGCTGAGGGTGTCCCCGGGGTAGGCGAGCGCGTTGCGGATGCCCATGACCTGGACGTCCTTGGTGTACGGGTTCTCGATCTCGCGGTCGCGGGCCTCGATCTGCCGCTTGAGGTCCGCCAGGTCGATCAGGTTGTCGCCGGTCAACTTGTTCATACCTGCCACGAGTTGGGGCAGGTTGTTGGCCACGACGAAGTCCTCGCCCTTGTCCCGGAACCGCTGGATCGGCTCGGGGGTCTGCCAGATGCGGGAGAGGAGCTGCAGGATGTCCTTGTTGGTCAGGTCCGGGTTCTGCTCCGAGCCCGAGAGCGCGAACTCCTTGGCCATGATCTTCTGGGTGGTGACAAACCACGAGTAGTCATAGCCGGTGGCGGTGATCGATCCGAGGGTGTGCAGGGTGTCGTAACCCGGGATGTCGGGGCTGGAGAAGCGCCTGCCCTTCGCGTCGAACCACATCGACGACGGGCCCGGCAGAATGCGGATGCCATGGCCCGGCCAGATCGGGTCGTAGTTCCTGAGGCCCTCGGTGTAGTGCCACATCCGGTCGGGGTTGACGATCCGTCCGCCAGCCTTCTCGGTGATCGCCAGCATGCGGCCGTCCACATACGCCGGGACGCCGGTGACCATGAACTTCGGCGGCGGGCCGAGCCGGTCGGGCCAGTTCCGGCGTACGAGGTCGTGGTTGGCGCCGATACCGCCGGAGGTGACGATCACCACCGGGGCGTTGAGCTCGAAGTCGCCCACCACGGTGCGCGAGGTCTGCTTGCCGCGAGCGGCGTCGCTCGGCTCCAGGATCGAGCCGCTCACCCCGGTGACGGCGCCACCGGTGACCACCAGTTCGTCCACCCGGTGACGGAACTTGAAGGTGACCCGGCCGTCCTTCGCGGCGGCCCGCACCCTCTTCTCGAATGGCTCGACCACGGCGGGACCGGTGCCCCAGGTGACGTGGAAGCGCGGCACCGAGTTGCCGTGGCCGTCCGCGAGACCGCCGCCGCGCTCGGCCCAGCCGACGATCGGGAACCATTGCACGCCGAGCCCGTGCAACCAGGACCGCTTCTCCCCGGAGGCGAAGTCCACATACGCCTCAGCCCACTTGTGGGCCCAGTAGTCCTGGCCACCGGGGTCGGTGACACCGCGGTCGAAGCCGGCCGTGCCGAGCCAGTCCTGCCAGGCCAGTTCGGGGGAGTCCTTGATCCCCATCAGCCGCTGCTCCTCGGAGTCGACGAAGAACAGGCCGCCGAAGGACCAGAACGCCTGACCGCCGAGGTTGCTCTCGGGCTCCTGGTCGAGGAGGAGCACCTTGCGCCCCGCGGCCGCCAGCTCCGCCGTGGCCACCAGCCCGGCGAGCCCATGGCCGACCACGATGGCGTCCGCGTCCGAGGAGGCCCCTGAGGCGGCGAAGGCCGGAACCGCCGCCTGGGCGAGCGCGGCGCCGGCGAGCACACCGCCCGCCGCCGTCAGGGCGCGGCGGCGGCTGATCCCGCTGATCCCGCTGTTCCCGCTGTTCCCGCTGTTCCCGCTGTTCCCGCTGTTCCCGCTGTTCCGGGCGGGCGACGCGGAATTCTCTGTGGAGTTCTCCATGAGCTGCCTTCCGGAAGGGGTTCGGAGGGTGCGGGAGGTACGGAGGGGGTTGCCGCGACGGAATCGTGTTACCGACCGGCAACGTGTTACCGACGGTAGCCCACAGGGTGCAAGGCCGCCAGAGTTCTGCTCGTAAGACCAACTCCCGTGCCACACAGGCGACTTCGGGCGCTCAGCGACCGCCCGGTGACGGCTCGGCCGAGGCGCTCCCCCGCGGCGAGAACGCGTACAGATCGAGGATGTCGGGCAGCGGTGCCACCCCCGGGCCGCCCGCCCGGACCCAGGCCACGATGTCCTCCGTCGCATCCGGGTCGTTGACCAGGCCGAGCCACACCGGCCTGCCCCCGGCGGCCCGTCCGGCGGCCGACGGCTGCACCACGATCACATTGGCCTGGTCGCAGACGTCCAGACACTCGGAGACGCGTACGGGCGCCTCCTCACCGAGCCGCGCGATCTGCGCGGCATGGTCGATGCCGGTCACCTTGGGACTGCCGCAACAGCAGTCCCGGCACACGGTCACCCGGCACGGCAGTGGGTCGGTCGGCCTTACGGACACGACGCATCACCCCTCCTCCGGGGAAGTCCGCCCCGGTGTCGCTCGAGGAGGCGACCGCGTGAGTCTCCTGGCTCTCGGGTCGATGCTCGTCCCGGCCTTCCCACCCGCGTATGCGGGCAGTGACCTGTTCGGGATCCGCTCGCCGATCACAGTGGCGGTACCGCGCCGGAGTCACACCGGCTTCCTCGTTCCGCCGTCGCCTTTGTCGCCCGGCATCATCGCATCCCGGGCGCCCCGCTCACTCCTTCGGGGCTCCGCACCGCGCACAGCGAGTGAAGCGGGCGGTGTCCTGGATCGCGCCGCAGTCGGCGCACACCCTCTCCAGCCAGCAGGCGGGGTCCCCGCCCTCGGGCCCGGCGGGCGCCGGGTCCGCCGTCTCCCGGTCCGGGTCGCCGGGCCGAGCCGTGCCGCTCATCGTGTGCGCCTCCTCAGCCGGACCGTGCGCGGGTCCGTCAGCCGACCCGCTACCCGTGGCGTCGCCTCCGGAAGCAGCCAAGCCATAGATCCGATCTCTCATGCGCCAGCGACCCTTGACGGGGCGTAATGTCGCTCAACCCCTCCCAAGTTATCGGATGACTCGGTAACGTATCCGCCTCGGGAGGCAACGATGCCGAGATCTTACCGACGCTCCGCAGTGGCATTTCTGCTCTGCGGCGTCCTGGCCATGACGCTCTTCATCACCGGGCCCGCACAGGCGAAGGACTCCGCCTGGACCGTGCGCGGCCCCTCGCCCCACTCCGGTCCCCTCGCCCAGCTGCGGCTTGACGGCGCCTCGGGAGCGCTGACGCTCCAGGTGTCCCGGGGTGGACGGACGGTGATCGAGCCCTCGCCCGTGGGCATCGTCACCGAGCGGGCGGACCTGTCGCACGGGCTGCGCTATCTGGGACGCCACGACCGCACCGTCGTGGAGCGCTACCGGTCGACGGTCGGCAAGCAGCGCTCGCGCACCGCGCGGATGACCGAGTCCCGCTTCCGGTTCCGGGGCGGCGGGAACGCCCGGCTGGACCTTGTGGTGCGGGTCTCGGACGACGGGGTCGCCTATCGCTACGACCTGCCCTCCGGCAGCGGCGATGTCCTCGGCGAGGCCTCGGCCTTCACCCTGCCCCCGGACGCGACCGCGTGGCTCGGCGACTACCGCAAGGACAACGAGAACCTGTTCAAGGAGTACACCGCGGCGACCGCGCCCACCGGTGAGTACATGGCGCAGGCGCTCTTCGAGACGGGCGGCGGCTACGCCCTGATCGCGGAGTCGGATCTCACCGGCCGCTACTCCGCCGCCCGGCTGATCCACCAGCAGGGGCTGCCCACGTACCGCATCGGCCTGTGGGACGAGCGGGTCGAGTCCGACGGGCCGCTCAGCACACCCTGGCGCGCCCTGATCGTGGGCGATCTGCCGACCGTCACCCAGTCCACCTTCACCGACGATCTGGCACCGGCGTCACGGGTCGCCGACACCTCGTGGATCCGGCCCGGCCCCGCGCTGTGGACCTGGCTCGCGGGCGGCAAGCCGGCCGGGCAGAGCCTGTCGATGCAGCAGGGGTACGTGGACTACGCGGCCCAGCGCGGATGGCCGTATGTGGTGGTGGACGCGGGCTGGTACTTCGACCCCGACCAGTGGGACGTCACCGATCCCGACTGGCAACGCAACAGCTGGATCCCGCAGCTCGTGGACTACGCCCGCGAGCGGCAAGTGGGCATCCAGGTCTGGATCCACCACCGTGACCTCGACACCGCCGAGGAGCGCGAGCAGTGGCTCCCCACGCTGGAGCGGTGGGGGGTGAAGGGCGTGAAGATCGACTTCATGGACTCCGAGTCCCAGGAGACGCTGCGCTGGTACGACGAGATCCTCAAGGACACCGCGGCCCACCATCTGCTCGTCAACTTCCACGGCTCGACGATCCCCAAGGGCATTCAGCGCACCTGGCCGCAGGTGATGTCGATGGAGGGCGTGAACGGCGAGGAGAAGCGGACCAACACCCCGCAGCACCTGGCGACGCTGCCCTTCACCCGCAATGTCATCGGCTCCATGGACTTCACCCCCGGGGCCTTCCACCGGCCCCAGCGCCCCAACGCGGCGTCGGACGCGGGCGAAGTCGGCCTCTCGGTGCTCTACGAGTCCGGGATCCAGAACCTGGCGGGCACTCCGGAGTCCTACGACGCCCGTCCGCTCGCCCGCCGGTTCCTGGAGCAGATCCCGGCCACCTGGGACCGCACCCGGCTGCTGGCGGGGCGGCCGGGTGAGAGCGCGGTGCTCGCCCGCGCCAGCGGCCCGCGGTGGTTCATCGGCGGTACGTTCACCGGCCCCGCGCACACCGCCGAGGTGCCGCTGCGGCTGGAGCCGGGCCGCTGGCTGGTCGATCTGATCCTGGACGGCCCGGCCGGTCTGGTCCGCACCCCCACGGTGGTGCGCGGCGGGCAGACCCTGTCCGTGCCGGTCGCGGCGGACGGCGGGTTCGCCGCCATCGCCTGCCGCTGGCGGCCCGGTCTCTCGACCTGCGACCGCCCCTGACCCGCCCCTACGACCCGCGCTGACCATCCGTCACACGGACACCCCATCCAGGAGATGCCGATCGCCGGAAGGCAGACGCCGGCCGCGAAGACCCATGCGGCGGCGACGGCACGGGCGCGGGGGGCGGGGTGGCCGCCGGTCCGCCCGTGGGAGAGGGCCGGCAGCCGGTCGGCCTTCTGCCGTGTCGGGTTCTTCCTCTGCTGAGTGGTGAGGAAGGCGGACAGCCGGTCCGCCGACTCCGCGTCCGTGACGGCCTCGGCGTCCGCCCGCATCTCCATCAGCGTGACCAGGGCACGACGGGCGCGGCTGTTGGCGTAGAGGCCGCCGGTCAGGGTGAGGACGAAGGCGGCCATCGACGTGAGGGTCCGCGCGCCGAGGCGAATAGGCGAGGTCTCCGCCCCTTTCGCGTATAGCCGCCGTCAACTCCCGTGTCCCGCACGGCGCGGGGGCCGACGCGTGCGGGTCCAGTCCACCAGCTGCCGGGCCGTCCAGGTGGTGATGACGCGCTCCGTCGGCACCCCGCATTCCACGGCCCGGGCGCATCCGTTGGGCTGCCAGTCGAGTTGGCCGGGCGCGTGGGCGTCGGTGTCGATGGAGAAGAACGTCCCCGCCCGGACGGCCTCCCGCAGCAGCCTGCGCGGTGGATCCAGCCGCTCCGGGCGGCAGTTGATCTCCACGGCGGTGCCCGCCTCCGCGCAGGCACCGAAGACCTCCTCATGGTCGAAGGCCGACTCGGGGCGCTTGCCGCCGAGCAGCCGTCCGGTGCAGTGGCCCAGCACATCGACCAGCGGATCGCTGACGGCGGTGACCATCCGGCGGGTCATGGGGCGGGCGTCCATCCGCAGCTTGGAGTGGACCGAGGCCACCACCACGTCCAACTGGTCCAGCAGGTCCGGCTCCTGGTCCAGGGAGCCGTCGGGGAGGATGTCGACCTCGATCCCGGTGAGCAGCTGGAACGGGGCGAGCTTCGCGCGCAGCTCCGCCACCACGTCCAGCTGGGCGCGCAGCCGGTCCGCCGAGAGGCCGCGGGCCACCGTCAGCCGCGGGGAATGGTCGGTGAGCACCGCCCACTTGTGCCCCAGCCGCGCCGCCGTACGGGCCATCAGCTCGATCGGGGAACCGCCGTCGGACCAGTCCGAGTGCATATGGCAGTCCCCGCGCAGCGCGGCGCACAGCTTCACCGCGTCCTCGTCGGGCTCGCGCCCGGCCTCGGCGGCCTCGGCCTCCAGCTTCGCCAGGTACCCGGGCACCTGGTCCTTCAGCGCCTCCTGGACCACCTGCGAGGTCTTGGGGCCGAGACCCTTGAGCGACCGGAGGGTGCCGTTCGCGGCACGCCGCTCCACCTCCTGTGGGTCCAGGCCGGCGAGCACCGACTGGGCCGTGCGGAAGGCGCGCACCCGGTAGGTCGGCGCCTGGGCGCGCTCCAGGAGAAACGCGATCCGGTCCAGGGCCTCCAGGGGGTCCATCGGGCGCTCCTCGCTGTGGGTGGCGTGGCGTGCGGGGTGTCGTGACGTAGGGCGTCCGTGCCTCAGGCGCGGCGGTTCGGGCGGCGGCCGGGGGGCTGATGGGGTTCGGGACGTGCCGTCAGCTCGTCGATGTCGCAGGTCCGGGGGGTCTTCTCGGAGACGGTGATGGGCCGGCCGTAGTGCCGGATCTCCAGGGGAGCGCCCTCGGCCAGGGAGTAGGTGACAGAGCGGTTGCTGATCTCCACGCGCAGCCTCCGGCCCAGCACCTGCATGGTGAAGGCGAGCCGGGCCAGCTTCTCGGGCAGCTTGGGCGAGAACTCCAGCCTGCCGTCGCGGTGCCGCATCCCGCCGAATCCCGCGACCAGGGCGATCCAGGTGCCGGCGAGCGAGGCGATGTGCAGACCGTCGCGGGTGTTGTGCTCCAGGTCCTTCAGGTCCATCAGGGCCGCCTCGCCCAGGTAGTCGTAGGCGAGCCGCAGATGGCCGACCTCGGCGGCCATGACGGCCTGGGCGCACGCGGAAAGCGAGGAGTCCCGGACCGTCAACCGCTCGTAGTAGTCGAAGTTGCGTGCCTTCTCCTCCTCGGTGAAGCACTCGCCGCGCAGATACATCGCCAGCACCAGGTCGGCCTGTTTGACGACCTGTTTGCGGTACAAGTCGAAGTACGGGAAGTGGAGCATCAGCGGGTACTGGTCGGGGCGCATGCCCTGGAAGTCCCACTCCTGGTGGCCGGTGAAGTCCGCGGACTGCTCGTGGACGCCCAGGGTCTTGTTGTACGGGACGGACATGGACTCGGCGGCGTCCCGCCAGGCGGCGGACTCCTCGTCGTCGACGCCCAGTTCGGCGCCCTTGTCCGGGTGGCGCTCGACGATGTCCGCGGCGGCCCGCAGATTCGACTGGGCCATGAGGTTGGTGTACACGTTGTCGTCCGCGACGGCGCTGTACTCGTCCGGGCCGGTCACCCCGTCGATGTGGAAGCGGCCGTGGTGGTCGTGGTGGCCGAGGGAGCGCCACAGCCGGGCGGTCTCCACCAGCAGTTCCACGGCGGTCTCGCGCTCGAACTCGTCGTCGCCGGTGGCGGCCACATAACGCACCACCGCGTCCGCCACATCGGCGTTGACATGGAAGGCAGCGGTGCCGGCCGGCCAGTAGGCGGAGCATTCGGAGCCGTCGATGGTGCGCCAGGGGAAGGCGGCGCCCTCGTGACCGAGCTGCCGGGCCCGGTCCCGGGCGGCGGGCAGGATGGACTGCCGCCAGCGCAGCGCCTCGGCCACGGACTCGGGGAAGGTGTAGGTGAGCAGGGGCAGGACGAAGGTGTCGGTGTCCCAGAAGGAGTGGCCGTCGTAGCCGGAGCCGGTGAGGCCCTTGGCGGGGATGGCCCGTTCCTCGGCGCGGGCGCCGGCCTGGAGGACGTGGAAGAGGGCGAAGCGCACCGCCTGCTGGATCTCGGCGTCCCCCTCGACCTCGACGTCGGCGCGGGACCAGAAGTCCTCCAGCCAGGCGCGCTGCTGGTCCACCAGGCCGCGCCAGCCGGCGCTGGCGGCCCCGGCCAGCGCGGCCTCGACCTGGTCCCGTACGGCGGGCAGCGAGCGGGCGCCGGACCAGCCGTAGGCCACCAGCTTCTCCAGCCGCAGCACCTGGCCCGGCTCGAGCACCGAGGTGACGGTCAGCCGGGCGACGTCGTCGGCGCTCTCGCTGGAGTGGCGGGTGGGCGGCGGCCCGGTGATCAGGTGGTCGGCGGCGGCCGCGACCCGCAGACAGCTGGCGTCGGTGCAGTGGATCAGCCGCAGCCGCTTGTCGTCGGCGGCGTTCTCCTCGGGCTTGAGCGGGGACTCCAGGGCCTCGGCCACCCGGGGGTCGCCGCCGCGCTCGGGGAGCTGCTCGTTGGCGACCAGTTCGGACTGGACGACGACGCGGATCTGGGCGTCGACGGCCTCCACCTCGTAGGCGACGGCGGCGATGGCCCGCTGGGTGAGGGAGACCAGCCGGGTGGAGCGGACCCGCACGCTGACGCCGGAGGGAGAGGTCCATTCGCAGGTGCGGTGGAGCAGTCCGCCGCGCAGATCGAGCACCCGCTCATGGGAGCGCAGCCGTCCGTAGCGCAGATCGAAGGGCTCGTCGTCCACCAGCAGCCGGATGATTTTGCCGTTGGTGACGTTGATCATGGTCTGACCGGCCTCGGGGTAGCCGTATCCGGCCTCGGCGTAGGGCAGGGGACGCCGTTCGTACACCCCGTTGAGGTAGGAGCCGGGGAGGCCGTGGGGCTCCCCCTCGTCGAGGTTGGCGCGCCAGCCCACATGGCCGTTGGAGAGGGCGAATACCGATTCGCTCTGGGGCAGCAGATCGAGCAGGAGATCGGTCTCCCGCAGCGTCCAGGGGTCGACGGCGTACGAGGAATCGATGATCACGAGTCGTCCTCCAGCAGCTCGGCGAGATCCTTGACCACGATGTCGGCGCCGTGTGCGCGCAGCGCGTCGGCCTGGCCCACTCGGTCCACGCCGACGACACAGCCGAAGTGCCCGGAGCGCCCGGCCTCCATGCCCGCCAGGGCGTCCTCGAAGACGGCGGCCTCCTCGGGCCCGACGGCCAGCTCCTGTCCGGCCGCCAGGAAGGTGTCGGGGTGCGGTTTGCCGGGCAGCTTGCGCTCGGCGGCGACCACACCGTCGATCCGCACCTCGAAGAGGTGCTCGATACCGGCGGCGATCAGCACATCGCGGCAGTTGGCGCTGGAGGAGACGACCGCGGTCCGCAGGCCCTCGGCACGGACTGCCTCCACGAAGCGCACCGAGCCCGGGTACACCTCCACTCCCTCCTTCCGGATCTTCTCCAGGACGAGGATGTTCTTGCGGTTGCCCAGGCCGTGCACGGTGTCCTGGTCGGGCGGGTCGTCCGGCTCGCCGTCGGGGAGCTCGATGCCCCGGGAGGCCAGGAAGGTGCGCACCCCGTCGGCACGCGGACGGCCGTCCACGTACTCGTCGTAGTCACGGCCGGAGTCGAAGGGGCGGAAGGAGGGGCCGTCGCGCCGCCGCAGGAACTCATCGAACATCTGTTTCCACGCCGCCGCGTGCACCACCGCGGTCCTGGTCAGCACGCCGTCGAGGTCGAACAGGCAGGCTCGGATGCCATCGGGCAGGCAGAGCTTGGTCATGGCCCCCGACTCCCCCGGGAACGCCGGAATATGCGGGGGAGGGGAAGCCTTCCCCCACTCAGCGGAGCACGGCGCGCCCTCGGCGAGGGGCGGGCGCTCAGCGCGGGGCGGCGCTCGTCCACCACGGGACAGCGCTCGCTCACCACGCAACGGCGCTAGCTCAGCGCGGCACGACGGTGCGCCCCTCGCGGCCGGAGCGGTCTGCGGCCTCCAGGACGGCGACGACCTCGCGGCCGAACCGTACGTCGCAGGGGTCGGCCGCGCCGCCGTCGCGGGCGGCGCTCAGCAGCCGGTCGACGGCCGTGGCGAAGGCGTCCAAGGCGGTGGTCCCCGCCTCGGGCACCACGGCGATCCCCCGCTCGCCGTAGAAGTCGCACGAGAAGCCCTGGGCGGCGGGCCGGGCGTCCAGGGTGAGCGCGAGGGTGCCGATGGCGCCGGAGTGGTGGCGCAGCAGCACATGCGCCGCGCCGCGCGGGCCCTCCAGGGCGGTGACCTCGGCCACCGGACCGAGGACCGGCAGCAGGACGGACAGCGAGTGCGGGCCGACGTCCCACAGCCCGCCGCGCTCCCGCCGCCAGTGGGAGTCGCCGTAGTGGCCGCCGGGCTGGAAGATCGAGGCGAAGGCGGTGGCACGGCCGCCGTCCCAGCCGCCGTCCGCCGCGGCCTGCCGGAGGAAGGTCTCGACGGGCGCCGCGAAGCGGTTGGTGAAGAACACGACCGAGGCCAGCCCGCGTTCGTCCACGGCCCGCACGATCCGGTCGGCCTCCTCGGTGCCGAAGGCCAGCGGCTTGTCCAGCAGCAGATGGCATCCGGCCAGCGCGGCCCGCTCGGCGAGGCCGCTCTGGATGTCCGGCGGGAGGGCGATGGCCACGGCGTCCACGTCGGCGATCAGCGCGTCGGCGTCCGGGTAGGCGCGAGTGCCCCAGCGGTCCGCCAGCGCCTTCGCCTTCACCGGATCGCGCCCCCATATCCCGGCCAGTTCGGCCACGGGGTGTGCGGCGAGCGCCGCCGCGTGGGTCTCGGCCGCCCAGTGTCCGGTGCCCAGCACTCCGAACCGCACTGTCCGTCCCCCTCCGTGCGAAGCCCCGGGGCCCTCCCCGGGCGTCGGCCGCGATCCTACGCCCGTGCGGCCCGGCCTCTTCGGCCGAGGGCGGTACGCCGCTCCCCCGCTTGGCCGCGGGCGGATGCCGGTGGGCCGGGGCGGTGCCAGGGTGAGGCCATGGCCGGCCACGGTGCGGGTGACGGCCGAAGCCCACCCTCACCGCTGGAGGAACCCGTGGCCCGTGGCTCGTCCCGCTTCCCCTCCCGCGCACACCGGCGGCGTGCCACGGTCCGGGCCGCGGCGATCCTGCTGCTGTGCGGGGCAGCGGTTCCGGCCTGCGCCTCCTCCAGCGAACACCGGCCGGACCGGGCGGCGTCGGCGTCGGCGCGGCAGAGCGCGCTCCAGGCGTCGGCAGCGGCGAAGAAGAAGGCCGAGAAGAAGGCCGAGTTGGCCCGGCTGCTGCCGGGGATGCCGCCCCCGCTGGACCCGCATGACCTCTACGCGGCCGACCGGCCGGGGAAGCTGTCCCGGACGGTGAAGGACTATCCGTCGCGGGTGTACGTACCCAACACCCTCTCGGACACGGTGAGCGTCATCGATCCGAAGAAGTTCAAGGTCGTCCGCACGATCCAGGTGGGCCACCAGCCGCAGCACGTGGTGCCCTCGTGGGATCTGAAGACGCTGTGGGTCAACAACGACCTGGGCAACACCCTCACCCCCATCAACCCCGCCAACGGCCGGGTGGGCCGCCCAGTGGACGTCCACGACCCGTACAACCTCTACTTCACCCCGGACGGGAAGTACGCCGTGGTGATGGCGTCCATGGACCGGGCGCTGGTCTTCCGGGACGCGCACACCATGAAGGTGATCAAGTCGGTGCCGGTGGACTGTTACGGCGTCAACCACGCGGACTTCTCACCCGACGGGCGCTACTTCATCGTCTCGTGCGAGTTCTCCGGTGAGCTGCTGAAGGTGGACACGGCGAAGAAGAAGGTGATCGCCAAGCAGCGGCTGCCGATCGCCGGGGCCATGCCGCAGGACGTCAAGATCTCGCCCAACGGCAAGACCTGGTACATCGCCGACATGGTGGCGAACGGCCTGTGGGTGCTCAACGGCGACACCTTCGGCAAGCCTCGGCTGCTGCCCACCGGAAAGGGCACACACGGCCTCTACGTCAGCCGCGACTCCCGCTCCATGTACATCTCCAACCGCGGCGAGGGCACCATCTCGGTGCTGTCCTTCACGACCGGCAAGCTGGTGCGGCGGTGGCGGCTCCCCGGCGGCGGCAGCCCCGACATGGGCGGGGTGTCCGCCGACGGCAAGGTGCTGTGGCTCTCGGGCCGCTACAACGCCGAGGTCTACGCGATCGACACCCGCACCGGCCGGCTGCGCGCCCGGATCCCGGTCGGCGGCGGCCCGCACGGGCTCGCGATCTACCCCCAGCCCGGCCGCTACTCCCTCGGCCACACCGGAATCTTCCGCTGAGCCGGTATTCCCGCGGGTGCCCGCCGGGGCCTGTGACCATCTGCATAGCCTGCCTATATAGAGGCATGATATAAAACTAGATGTGGAATACACACAGCAGTCCGGTGCCCGGGAATCCGACACCCCCGCCACCCGCGAGGAGGTCGCGGAGGCGCTGGAGCAGCTGGCGTTCCTCGCGGTGCGCCATCTGACCAACCGGGACATCAGCTTCACCGCGGCCTCGACCCTCGGCCGGCTCAGCCGGGAGGGTCCGTCCCGCCTCACGGCCCTGGCCGCCGACGAGGGCGTCACCCAGCCCTCGATGACCCAGCTGATCCAGCGGCTGGAGCGGCAGGGTCTGGTGACCCGGGTCGACGATCCGCACGACGGGCGGGTGGTCCTGGTGGCGATCACCGACGCCGGGCGGGAACTGCTCGCCGAGCGGCGCCGCGGCCGTACGAACCGGCTCGCCGAACTGCTGGCCACCCTCTCCCCCGAGGACGAACAGGCACTCGCCACCGCCGTCCGCGCCGCCACCCCCGCCTTCCAGCGGCTGGTCGAGAGCGCGGCACGGGCGCGGAAGTCCCCGGGAAACACCGCTTCCTGATCAACCGGCACCCTGCCGCGCCACGGCTCCCCATGTCGTCACGGCTCGGGCCCTGAACGACGGAGCATCATTTGTCCGCTCATCCCAGCGCCCCCAACCCCTTCAAGCAGCCGAAGGCCGTATGGGCGGTCGCCTTCGCCTGTGTGATCTCCTTCATGGGCATCGGCCTCGTGGATCCGATCCTGCCCTCCCTCTCCGCCAAGCTGCACGCCACGCCGAGTCAGGTGTCGCTGCTGTTCACCAGCTATCTGGTGGTCACCGCCGTCGCCATGCTGATCACCGGGTTCGTCTCCAGCCGTATCGGCGCCAAGCGCACCCTGGTGGCCGGTCTGGTGCTCATCGTGATCTTCAGCGCGGCGGCCGGGGCGTCCGGCAGCATCGACGGGATCGTCGGCTTCCGCGCCGGATGGGGGCTGGGCAACGCCCTCTTCATCGCCACCTCGCTGGCCGTCATCGTGGGCTCGGCCAGCGGTGGCTTCGCCGGCGCGATCATCCTCTACGAGACCGCGCTGGGCATCGGCATCGCGATCGGGCCGCTGCTGGGCGGTGAGCTCGGCGCGATCAGCTGGCGCGGGCCGTTCGTCGGCGTGGCGGTCCTGATGGCCATCGCGCTGATCGCGACCATCGTGCTGGTCCAGCCCACCCCGACCCCGGCGCGCCGGGCCTCGATCGCCGACCCGATCAAGGCGCTGCGCCACCGCGGACTGCTCACCATGGGGCTGACCGCGCTCTGCTACAACTGGGGCTTCTTCACGGTGCTGGGTTACGCCCCGTTCCCGATGGACCTGGGCACCCATGAACTCGGCTACGTCTTCACCGGCTGGGGTGTGCTCGTCGCCGTCTTCTCGGTCTTCGGCGCCCCCTGGCTGCAGGCGCGGCTCGGCATAGCCCGCTCCCTGTATCTCAATCTGGCGCTGTTCGCCCTCGACATCCTCGTCATCGGCCTGTTCACCGACTCCAGGACGACGCTGATCGTGGCGGTGATCGTGGCCGGCGCCTTCATCGGGATCAACAACACCATCACCACCCAGGCGGTGATGACCGTCGCCCCCGTCGAACGGCCCGTCGCCTCCGCCTCCTACGGCTTCGTCCGCTTCATCGGCGGCGGTCTGGCCCCGTACGCCGCGGGCAAGATCGCCGAGCACAACGGTGTGCATCTGCCCTTCTACATCGGGGCGGCGGCGGTCGCACTGGGCATCGGCGTCCTGGCCACCGGGCACTCGCTGCTCGCCGAGGCCGAGCGCGTCCAGGCGGCGGAGGCGGCCGGACACACCCCGGCCGAGGAGCGGCGCGAGAGGCTGGAGAAGCAGGCGCTGGCCGAGGAGCTCGGCTCGGCGGGCTGACGCGGGACGGGGCCCCGGCGGGCCCCGTCCATGAGGGCCCCGCCCGTCCCCGCTCAGATCCGCCGGGAGCCTCAGATCCGCCAGGAGCGGATGTGGCTGGCCGCGTCGAAGACATCGGACTTCCCCGAGAGGATGTCGCGGACCAGGTCGATCAGCGCCCCGTACGGCGGGTCGATGCCCTCGCCGGAAGCGTGCATATAGGCGACCGCGGTCGCCGCGGCGAACCGCGCGTTGCTCGCCGGAAGCGGTCTGAGCAACGCGATGGTGTGCAGCAGGGCCGCGGCCCGCCACGCGGGGTCGGGATCGACGCCCAGGCGTGGCGGGTCGACGCGGTGGCGGGCGACGGCCGCGACCAGACCCGAGAAGTCCGAGATGGCCGGCTGTTCCGGCATGACTTCCTCATGGCGCTGCAGCAGCCAGGGGACGTCGATTTGCAGCAGCGGGGCCATGGTCAGGCGGCCTGCCCGGGCTGGCGGTGCTCATCGTCGGGGAACGCGTCCGCGAAGGCGTCGGCGTTGTCCGCGAAGAACCGCCGGAAGACCTCGGCACCCTCCTGCAGAGCGCGGTGACGCGCGATGTCGGCCACGGTCGCCTCGCGGACGAGGGCCTTCATGGTGGTACCGCGCTCCTTGGCGATCTGGCGGAGGTCCTCAAGTTCCCGATCGCTGAATTCCACGTTGAGTGCTGACATGCGGGACACCCTACTCATCAGGTACCCCGTCAGCAATCGCCGCAGCTCAGATCATGTTTTTGTAGGTACTTGACAACCCTCTCCAGCCATTAGGGACGGCTGCGGCCGGGGACGGGACCGCCGTCGGGCCCGACCCGGACGAACGGCTCACGCACCTCCCGGTCCAGCAGGCTCCGGTACGCGGCGGGGCGGCGGAAGGCGTCTCCCCAGGTCTCCCGGCGCCGGTTGTCGCGCAGCGCGTCGAGGTCGAAGACCGCCGGATAGACCCCCTCGGCCTCGCCCGCCTCGACCACCAGGGTGTCCCGCGACCGCCCGCCCACGAAGGCGACGCCGTCGTGCGCGACGGAGTGGCCCCAGCCGGGACCGGCGTAGTTGGCCATGGCCATCCCGGTCATGTTCTCCACGGCGCGGGAGCGGAACTGGGAGAGCCGGTTGATCTCCAGCTCGCAGGCGTTCGGGGTGAGGACGATCTCCGCCCCGGCGAGCATCAGGGCGCGGGCGCTCTCCGGGAACTCGCGGTCGTAACAGATCATCGCCCCGGTCATCACCTCGCCCACCGCCGTGTCCAGGGCGCACACCTCGAACCCCTCCCCCGGCGTCAGACCGGCCTCGGGCAGATCGAAGGCGCAGGTGTGCACCTTGGCGTAGGTCAGCACCAGGCGGCCGTGCCGGTCGATGAGGGAGAGGGAGTTGCGCGGCGGTCCGTCCCAGCGCTCCAGATAGGTGAGCGCGATGGCCATCTCGAGCTCGGCGGCCAGCTCGCGGAAGCGGGTGACGAAGGGCGAGTCGCGGGTGATCGGCTCGCCGAGCCAGACGGGCTCGGGCCACGGCCCGGCCGGGGTGCGGGCGCCGTCCCACAACGACGGATGACGGTAGACGTCGCCGTCGGCGGAGCCTTCGGGGACGGCGCAGCTGTAGCCGTTGCTCCACATCTCGGGGAAGAGCGCGATGTCCGCGCCGAGCGCCCGCGCCCGGCGGCAGGCCGCCTCGCCGAGGGCGAGGTTCACCGGCAGATCGGGCCCGGGCGGGGCGAGTTGGAGCAGGGCGACGGTGAGGGTGGTCATGGCGGATGCCTCCTTCGGTACCTGATGACGTGTGGGCGATGCGAAGGAGGTGTCCCGGTGGGCCCCGGGGGCGGGGCGGGTGTCAAAGCATCGCCGCCACGCTACCCGCGCACGAGGTGGGTTCGCGAGGGGCCGTCGCCTCCGGATCCCGGCGGCTGGAAGCGGGTAGAGCTGCCCGTACGGCGTGATCGCCGAAGGGACCGGCCACGAGGAATGGGGTATGCGGTGAGGATCGAGTCGGCCGAGGTCGTCGTCACCAGTCCGGGACGCAATTTCACCACCCTGCGCATCGTCACCGAGGACGGTGTCACGGGTCTGGGGGACGCCACGCTCAACGGCCGTGAGCTGGCCGTCGCCTCGTATCTGCGGGACCATGTGGTGCCGCTGCTGCTCGACCGGGACGCCTCGCGCATCGAGGACACCTGGCAGTATCTGTACCGCGGGGCGTACTGGCGGCGGGGGCCGGTGACCATGGCCGCCATCGCGGCCGTCGACACCGCGCTGTGGGACATCAAGGCCAAGGCCGCCGGGATGCCGCTGTACCAGCTGCTGGGCGGGGCGTCGCGCAGCGGGGCGCTGGCCTACGGGCACGCCTCCGGCCGGGACGTCCCCGAGCTGCTCGACTCCATCCGCGCCCATCTGGAGCAGGGCTATCGCGCGATCCGCGTACAGACCGGCATCCCGGGGCTGGCCTCGGTCTACGGGGTGGCCTCCGCCAGCGCGGGCGGCGGGGAGCGCTACGACTACGAACCGGCGCGCCGCGGGTCGGGGCCGCGGGTGCTGCCCGCCGAGGAGAGCTGGGACACCCGGGCCTATCTGCGCCATCTGCCGACCGTGTTCGAGGCCGTCCGGGCGGAGTTCGGCCCGGAGCTGCCGCTGCTGCACGACGGCCACCACCGGATGACACCGATCCAGGCGGCCCGGCTCGGCAAGGCGCTGGAGCCGTACGACCTGTTCTGGCTGGAGGACGCCACGCCCGGCGAGGACCAGGCGGCGCTGCGGCTCATCCGGCAGCACACCACCACTCCCCTGGCCATCGGCGAGGTCTTCAACCACGTCCACGACTACACCACCCTGCTGAGCGAGCGGCTGATCGACTATGTGCGCTCGGCGGTGACCCACACCGGCGGGGTCACCGCCATGCGCAAACTGCTGGACCTGGCCGCGGTCTACGGGATCAAGTCCGGGATGCACGGTCCGACCGACATCTCCCCCGTGGGCATGGCCGCGGCGCTCCACCTGGATCTGGCCGTCCACAACTTCGGCATACAGGAGTACATGCCGCACACCGCCGACACGCTGGAGGTCTTCCGCACCTCCTTCCGCTTCGAGGACGGGCTGCTGCACCCGTCCGACACCCCGGGTCTGGGTGTCGAGCTGGACGCCGAGGCCGCCGGGCGGTTCCCGTACCAGCCCGCGTATCTGCCGGTGAACCGGCTGGCGGACGGCACGGTGCACGACTGGTGAACCGAGGTACGGTGAGCCGCGTCGCCGTAAGTGAGAAGAGGGAGCATGGAGCAGCGTGAGTTCGGCCGGCTCGGCCGCAAGGTCTCGGTCGTGGGCCTGGGCACCTGGCAGCTGGGCGCGGACTGGGGCGAGGTCGACGAGAACGACGCCCTGACTGTGCTGGACGCGGCCGTCGAAGCGGGCGTGACGTTCTTCGACACCGCCGATGTGTACGGGGACGGGCGCAGCGAGCAGCTCATCGGGCGGTACCTGCGGGAGCGACCGGACGCCCGGATCTTCGTGGCCACCAAGATGGGGCGGCGGCTGCCTCAGCTCGCGGAGAACTACACCCTGGACAACTTCCGCGCGTGGACCGACCGTTCGCGGGCCAATCTGGGCGTGGACACCCTGGATCTGGTCCAGTTGCACTGCCCGCCCTCCTCGGTGCACTCCTCGGCCGCGGTCTTCGACGCGCTGGACACGCTGGTGGCCGAGGAGCGGGTGGCGGCGTACGGGGTGAGCGTCGAGACATGCGCGGAGGCGCTGGCGGCGATCGCGCGTCCGGGCACGGCGAGTGTGCAGATCATCCTCAACCCGTTCCGGCTCAAGCCGCTGGAGGAGGTGGTGCCGGCGGCGCGGGAGGCCGGTGTGGGGATCATCGCGCGGGTGCCGCTGGCGTCCGGTCTGCTGTCCGGGAAGTACACCAAGGACACCGTCTTCGCCGAGAACGACCATCGCACCTTCAACCGGCACGGCGAGATGTTCGACCAGGGCGAGACGTTCTCGGGCGTGGGCTTCGAGGAGGGCGTCGAGGCGGCGGTGGAGTTCGCCGGGCTGGCCCCGGCGGGAGCCACCCCCGCGCAGACGGCGCTGCGGTGGATCATCCAGCAGCCGGGCGTGACCTCGGTGATCCCGGGGGCGCGTTCGCCCGAGCAGGCTCGGGCGAACGCTGCCGCGGCGGGGCTGCCCCCGCTGCCGGGCGCCACGCTGGCGGCCGTCGGCGACCTGTACGACCGGCGGATCCGGGCCCAGGTGCACCATCGCTGGTAACGGTGGCACGCGGTGCTCAGAAGCCGGCGTCCGCCGCCCATTGCGCGAGTTCGCGCTGGGCGGCGGCGCGCTGCTCCGCCGAGGGGGCGGCGGTGCCGTCGGCGATCAGCGCGTAGTGCAGGGTGCCCGTGGACTCATCGGCCGGGGCGGAGAGCACCAGCCGGTTCCCGTCGCTGTCGCCGGGCTCGGCCGCGGTGGCGACGGGGTGGTCGGCGGTGTGGCCGTGTGCGGTGTACGCGGGCGGGCCGGTGAGGGTGCCCAGATCGGAGACGACGGTGGTCCGGGCGGGGTCGAAGTCGCGGGGCAGCCGGAGTTCGGTGGGCGCGTCGGTGGCGCCGTCGGAGCGCCACACCAGCATGCCGTAGCGGCCGGAGCCGGTGACCTTGGCGACGTTGGGCAGACTGCCGGGGACGCGGTCCCAGCTGAGCGTGGTGGAGCCGTCGCGTGAGCGGTCCTCGAAGGTGAAGGCGAGGGTGCGGCCCGCGACGGCGCGCGGATAGATCCGGTCGAGCAGCCGGGCGTCCTGGCGCAGGGCGGCGGTACCGGAGTCGTCGAGGCGTACTGCCGAGAGGTCCTCGTCGTTCCAGGCGTCGCCCTCGGTGAGAATCTTCCCGGTGTTGCCGTTCATGGCCTCGTGGTGGCGGCCGTTGTAGATGTCCCACTGCCACTGGGTGGAGGAGAGCACGGCGCCGGAGGCGGCCGGCCGGGTCCACCAGGAGGCGCCGGGGAGGCGGGAGTCCAGCGCCTGGTACATGCCCTTGACGACGGTGGGGGCCTTGTCCGAGGTGAAGCCGGCCAGCGGATGGCCGAATTCGCTCATGACGGCGGGCAGGTCGAGTGCGGTGGAGCGGTCGCGCAGGGCGCCGAAGTCGCCCGCGTACTGGCCGTCGGCCGCCTTGCCGGGCATGAAGATCCCGGAGATGGCCTTCTGGTCGTAGTAGTGGGTGTTGAAGACGTAGTCGGGGCCGGGCTTTCCGGCGTCGAGGAGCCCGCCCTCCTGGCGCTGGAAGTCCAGGTTGGAGTTCCAGAACATATTGGGCTCCACGAAGGCGGGCTTGTCCTGCCAGCCCGCGGCGTCCATACGGGCGCGGAACTTCTCGTAGAAGGGCCACAGCACGCTCTTCTCCCAGGTGCGGCTGTTCTGCCCGTCGTCGTACGCGCCCGCGTACGGCTCGTTGAGCGGGTCGAAGCCGACGACGCGGGTGAACTGGTCGTCGGTGAGCTGCCGGGCGAGGTAGGTCATGGTCTTCTCGGCGGTGGCCAGGAAGGCGTCCTGGACGCGGACGGTCCCCGCGCCGGTGGTCAGGGCGCGGTTGCGCCAGAAGTCGCGGGTGGCGCCTCTGACCGCCTGGTTCTGGGTGATGTTCTGGCCCCAGTGGATGCAGATGCCGCAGGACTCCTTGGGGTAGCCGCCCGCGTCGATCACCCACTTCGGGGCGCCGTCGCCGCTGTACCAGCTGTCCTTGTCGAAGAGATGGCGGGAGTACAGGTCCTGGTGGAAGTCGGGGAAGACCCGGATTCCGGCGTCGAGGAACGCCTTCATCTGCGCGGTGGCCTTCTCCAGATAGCCGGTGTCCACCTGGCCGGGCTCGGGCTCGGCATGGGCCCAGGAGAGCAGGAACCGCACCGCGTTGGCGCCAGTCAGGTGGCGCATGGCGGCGGCGGACTTCCTCGCGTCGGCGGTGGTGGCGAACGGGAGCCCGCCGTTCTCCTCCAGTTTGGTCTCGCCGGACACGTTGAAGCCGCGCAGCACGACCTCGCGGCCGTGGCCATCGGCGAACCGGGTGCCGTCCACGGCCACCTGGTCCGCCGCCCGGCCGTCGAACCAGGGCGCCTCGGCCGCGGCCGCCGGAGTGCCCGGGGCCGCGGCCGCCGCCAGCAGCAGGACGGCCGCCCCGAGCAGCCGGGTGCGACCCGGTCGGGGGCGGCCGATCCGTATCCCTCGTGTCTCATGAGTCGGCATGGACCTACCGTCCAGTAAACCTGAGGGATCGTCAACTGTTTACGTTCGAAGAGCAGTTGGATGCCGGGGCGATGTGGTTACCGCTGAAAACCGCGCCCCAGGGCCGCACCGGCCTCCGGCGCCCCGAGGGAGTCCGGCCCGAAGGAGACGACACCGCTCGTGGTCAGGCCGCCCGCCTGGCCGCGCAGCGCCCAGGCCGCACCGCTGGTGGACTGGGCGCCGTCCTCGTCGGGCGCGCCCACCGCCAGGTCGTCCTTGCCGTCGCCGTCGGTATCGGCGAGCCCGGTCGCCATGGCGAAGTGGTCGCCCGCCTCCGCGGCACCGGGGACACCGGCGGTGTCCTGGGTGAACGCCTGGGCGCCGGTGCCGGACAGCCCGCCCCGGCCGCCGTAGAGCTGGACGACGCTGCCCGCCTCCTTGACCGAGTCCAGGCTCTCGTACGGGATGCCGACGGCGATGTCCGCGTAGCCGTCGCCGTTGACGTCGCCGGAGCTCAGCGAGTAGCCGAACTGGTCGCCGTCCTCGTTGACGCCGGGGACGCCCGCGGTGTTCTGGTCGATGGTCGTGGTGCGGGTGGTGCTCGGCCCCGACGCGGTGCCGTAGAGGACCTTGAGCGTGCCGTGGTCGTACGGCAGGTTCTCGATGACGTCACCGGGGACGGTGCGCAGGACCAGATCGCCGTGGCCGTCCTTGTCGACGTCACCGATGGTCGCGGAGGCGGCGTCGGTGAGGTCGGCGGCCTTCTGCGACAGGCCCTTGTCGTCGCCCTTGAAGAACAGGCTGGACTGGGACATCTCCTCGAAGGCATGGGTCGAGACGAGGTCGTCCTTGCCGTCGCCGGTGATGTCACCCGCGGTCAGACTGGTCGGCCCGTCGAACCGGCCGGTGTCGGAGAAGGAGCTGCCCGCGTCCTTGCCGTCGCGGGTGAACGGGCCGAGACGGACCCGCACTCCGGTCTTCTCGTCATCCGAGCCCTCGTCGGTGGTGACCACGTCGACCAGGTCGGCGTGGCCGTCACCGTTGAAGTCGCCGCCCACGATGTCGCTGTAGCCCCAGTGGTCGCCGTTGCCGGCGGGCAGCTGGGTGCCACCGGTCAGCCCGTTGGGCGAACCCCACAGGACCGTGATGGCCGGGGAGTCGCCCGTCTGGACCGCCAGATCGGTGTAGCCGTCGCCGTCCAGGTCGCGGGCGACGGTGTGGGCCCCGAAGAACGCCGACGCGGTGGGGTCGCCGGGGACGCCCTCGGTCGCCTGGCTGACGACCTGGCGGTGGGCGGTGTCCGCGCCGGAGGCGGAGCCGTAGACGACGGCGACATAGCCCGCCTTGGTCTTGCCGCCCACCGTGCCGGCGGGGGCGGAGACGGCGAGGTCGGCGCGGCCGTCCTTGTTGAAGTCGACCTTCGGGGCGGCGGCCGCGGCGGGGCGGGCCTCGGCGGCACCCGCGGAGGGTACGGCGAGTAAGGCGGGGGTGGTCACAAGTGCGGCCACCGTCGCGCAGCGCACGACGGTGGTGAGGGAACGGGGGCGCACACTTCCTCCTGCTCGTTGATGAGCGTTTACCTCATGTACACCCAGCAGGACCCGTGACGCCTCCTCAGGGTTGCACGACCGCTTCCAAGGATTTCCCTAGTCCGTCTCGTTCACATAGCGGAGCACGCCCATCATGTGCGTCTCGTCGATCTCTTCCTCGGGCGTCGCCACGCACTCGGCCAGCCGTTTGGTGAGGGTGTCGGCATCGATCCCGGTGCCGATCATCACCAGCTGGGTGGTGCGGGGCTCACCGCGCTCCCAGGGCGAGATCTGGAAGCGGAGATACGAACCGACCGCGTGCAGCCCGAACTTCCGCTCCCGGCCAGCGCCCGCGAAGTGGAGGTACCCCTTGGCGCGGTAGAGACCCACCGGGCGGCTGTCGAGGAACTCCATCAGCCGCCGCGGATGGAGCGGCTCGGCGGTGGAGAACTCCACGCTCTGGTAGGCGGCGTGGAGGTGGTGGCTGTGGTCATGGCCGTGGCCGCGGCTGTCGTCCCCGCACCCGTCCGCGCCACCCGTCTCGTCGGCCCATACATCGGCGAACGAGAGCTGCCGGAAGCCCTCCTCGGCGGTCTCGCGGGGCCGGTGGTCGAAGAGGAGAGCGGGGTCCACACGCCCGTGCGCGGCGGTCACGACCGGCGCGCCGGGGGCGATCTCCTGGAGGGTCTCCAGCAGGCCCCGCCACTCGTCCTCGGCGACGCGGTCCGTCTTGTTGAGCACGACGAGGTCCGCGGCGCGGACATGGCGGTCGAGCTCGGGGTGACGGACGCGGGTGTCCGGGAACTCCGCGGCGTCCACGACCTCCACCAGGCCGCCGTAGACGATCCGCTCATTGCTGCTGGACAGCAGCGCGCGGATCATGCTCTGCGGCTCGGCGAGCCCGCTGGCCTCGATCACCACGACGTCGATGCGCAGTTCGGGATCGGTGAGCCGCTCGAGCATCTCGTCCATCTCGGAGGCGTCCGCCGCACAGCACAGACAGCCGTTCTCGATCGGGATCATCGAATCGACCTGCCCGGCGACGGCCAGGGCGTCGATGTTGATCGATCCGAAGTCATTGACGATGACGCCGATCCGGGTGCCCACGCTGTCCCGCATCAGATGGTTGAGCATCGTCGTCTTGCCGGAGCCCAGAAAACCCGTGACGAGAATGACCGGAATCCGTTGTGTGGCCAAGGCTGTGTCTCCGTGCGGCGGTCCGTGGTGATCTCGGGCGGACCGCTCATGTTATCCGGCCGCCGATGACCATGTCGCGCACGTGACCATGGCCCGCCACGCCGGGCGTGGCGGGCCTCAGGTCCTTCGTGCTCCCGGGCGGGGCCCGTCAGGGGATCTCGATCCCCGCCTCGGCCGAGAGCCGGTCGATCTCGGCCAGCTCGGCGTCGCTGAAGTCGGGCGCGTCCAGCACCGAGACGTTCTGCTCCAGCTGGGCGACGCTGCTCGCGCCGATCAGCACCGAGACCACCCGGGGGTCCCGCAGCACCCATGCGAGCGCCAGCTGGGCGAGGGTCTGACCGCGCCCCTCCGCGAGCTTGTTGAGGGCGTGCAGCAGGGCCAGCCGGTCCTCGGTGAGCGTCTCGCGCTTGAGGAAATGGCCGAGCGCCATGCGCGAATCGGCGGGCACTCCGTGCAGATACCGGTCGGTGAGCTGCCCCTGCGCCAGCGGCGAGAAGGCGATGACCCCGACGCCCGCCTCGGCGGACGCCTGGAGCACCCCGCCCTCGACCCCGCGCTGGAGGATCGAGTACGGGTACTGGTTGATCAGGTACGGGGTGCGCAGCTCCTTCAGGATCGCGGCGGCCTCCGCGATCGCCTCCGGCGGGTAGTTGGACACGCCCGCGTACAGCGCCTTGCCCTGGCGCACCGCGCTGTCGAGGGCGACCATCGTCTCCTCGATCGGGGTGTCCGGGTCGAAGCGGTGGGAGTAGAACACATCGACGTAATCCAGCCCCATCCGGGACAGCGACTGGTCGAGGCTGGCGAGGACGTACTTGCGCGAACCCCAATCGCCGTACGGCCCCGGCCACATGAGGTTTCCCGCCTTGGTGGCGATGAAGAGCTCATCGCGGTAGGGGCGGAAGTCCTGGGCGAAGATCGAGCCGAAGTTGCTCTCGGCGCTGCCGGGCGGCGGACCGTAGTTGTTGGCCAGGTCGATATGGGTGATGCCGAGGTCGAAGGCGCGGCGCAGCACCGCACGCTGGGTCTCCAGGGGGTGGGTGTCGCCGAAGTTGTGCCACAGGCCGAGCGAGACCTTCGGAAGCAGCACACCGCTGCGGCCGCAGCGTTGGTACTGCATGGAGTCGTAGCGGTTCTCGGCGGCGAGGTGGACCATGCGCGTCGTCCTTGTCCGTACGGTGCGGTTGGGATCGGACGGGCCGTGGGGACGGCCCGCCCGCATGAGCTTGTCAGCTTTGGGCCAAAGTGGCGACCTCATTAACGCTGAGTGTCCTGCCGTACACACGGACGTCGTCGAACGCGGCCTTGAGGTACGGGTCCGGGTACTGCGACTTGCCGAGGTAGCCGGCGCGGATGTGGTTGCCGAAGTGGACGGGCTCGACGGTGATGGCGGTGTTGCGCCCCACCTCGCGCCCGCCGACATAGAGGACGGCGGTGCCGCTGCCGTAGGCGACGGCCACATGGACCCACTGGCCGGTGGGCAGCGGGGCGGCCTCGATGCGCTGCTCGGCCCCGCCGCCGCCCGCGGTGATGGCGAAGCGCAGCTTCCCGGAGTCGGCCACGGGGGTGAGGAACATATTGGCGGTGACACCCGTGCCGATGTCGAAGATCCGGGTCCAGGTGGCGGGGGTGCCGTCCAGCCGGACCCAGGTGGCCAGGGTGTACGCACGGGCACCGGCCAGGAGGTCGTCGGCGAGGACGACATGGCCGTCCGTGCCGTTCAGGGCGACCGCGCCGCCGGTCCTGCCCGACGCCCAGGAGGCGCCGCCGACGAGCCGGGCGGTCTTCTCCCGGCCGGTGGCGTCGGCCGCGGTGGTGCCGGAGGTCTCGTCGAAGCGGTGCCAGGCGGCGAAGGCGGGCGGCGGGGTGGGTGGCTGCCCGGTCAGCCAGTACACGTTGTAGTGCTGGTGGTGGACGCGGGCGACCGGCAGCAGGGTCACGCTCTCCCCACTGGCCGTGGCGCTGAACCGCAGGGGGCTGGTGGCCGTCCGGGACACGGATCCGGTGTCCAGACGCGGCATGGTCATTCCGGTGCGGCCGCCGTACGCCCCGGCGAGCACCACCGGCCCGTAGAGCACGGCCTGGACGTCGGGGTCGTCGGGGGTGGGGTCGAACGTCAGCTTCATCGGCAGGGTCACCTCGACCCGGTCGCCGGTCTTCCACTGGCGGTCGATGATCAGCCGGCTGCCGGGGGCCGGCCGGTCGGCGAGGGTGGTGCCGTTGAGCGTGGCGCGGGCCCCGGCCGCCCAGGAGGGGATGCGGACGCGCAGTTCGAGGGAGGCCGCGCCGGAGGTGACGGTGAGGGTGGTGGTCTGCTGGTCGGGGAAGCCGGTGGTCTGGCGCCAGGTGATGCCCTTGTCCTGCCAGCGCAACTCGGAGGGGATGAAGAGGTTCACCAGCAGACTGCGGTCGGCGTGGGTGTAGATGGTGTCCGCGAACTTGGCCTGGGTCTCCATGCCGCTGCCGTGGTCGCAGGAGAAGTTGTCGTAGTCGGTGGAGTACTGGTCGGGGTCGGTGCCCATGAAGGACGGCTGCTGTTTGAAGGAGCCGGGGGCGAGGCCCGTGTAGTAGATGTTGAAGCCGTGGGCCGAGTCCGGGTCCTGCTCCCCCAGCATCTGGTTGAGCAGGGTGCGCTCGTAGTAGTCGAGCAGATCCACGCGCTCCGGCGCGTGGAAATGGATCAGCCGGGTGAGCTTGAGCATGTTGTAGCTGTTGCAGTTCTCGCAGCAGTTGTTGGAGAGCTGGGCGGCGATGGCGTCGGGCTCGTGGAACGCCTCCCCGTTGCTGTTGCCGCCGATCACATAGGTGTGGTGATCGGTGACGATCTTCCAGAAGTTCTCGCCGATGGTGCGGTATCGGCTGTCGAGCCCCTCCTCCCACAGCCGCATCGCGCCGACCATCTTGGGGATCTGGGTGTTGGCGTGCAGTCCGGCCAGCCGGTCCTCGTTCCGGGCCAGCGGGTCGAAGACGCGGGCGTGGGTGAAGCGCTCGGCGACCTTCAGCCAGCGGCTGTCGCCGGTGATGGCGTGCAGATCGGCGAGGACGTCGTTCATGCCGCCGAACTCGGTCTGCAGTACCCGCTGCATCTGGTCGTAGCTGAGCTTGCCGGTGCGGGAGTCGACCCAGGCTGCCTGGCGCTCCACGGTTTCCAGGGCCTCGGCGTTGCCCGCGAGCCGGTACTGGTCGACGAGCCCGGCCATGATCTTGTGAATGGTGTAGTACGGCGCCCACACCCCGGTACCGGCCTCCAGCCGGTCGAAGAAGCTCTCGGGGAACGCCGAGAGATAGCCCTGGCCGTAGCCCGCGGCCGGGGACTTGGCCTGGCAGGCGGCGAGTGCCGAGACCAGCTTGCGGCCCTTGTCGAGCAGGGCGGTGTCGCCGGTGCCCGCGTAGCCGAGGGCCAGCCCGGACAGGAGGTGGCCGGTGCTGTGGCCGCGCAGTTCCGTGCTGGGGCTCTCCCAGCCGCCGCAGGGCTGGGCGCTGCTGGGGAGGCCCACGTTGAGGCGGAAGGTGTGCAGCAGCCGGTCGATGTCGACGAAGCGCAGATAGGCGGTGTTGCGGGACTGGTTGTCCTTGAAGGCACCGGGGAGCAGGGTCACGGCGGTGAGCGGAAAGGGCTGGGCACTGGTCAGCGCCTTGGGTTTGCGGTGGGTGGCGCCGGGGGCCGCCGCCGCGGCGGTGGATCCGGCGGTGACGGTGAGCGCCACGGCCGCGGCGCCGGAGGCCGTGGTGGCGATGAAGTGCCGTCTGTCGACTGGTTCGCTCATGACTTCCCTCACTGAGGTTCGAAATTACGAACAACGTCCGACATCGTGTGCACCGTGAAGGTACCCTCCCGGGGACGTCAACAGCCCCCAGGCACTGGAGCTCAGGCACCGGCGGTGCGGGGTCGGTCAGCCGCGCCGCCACTGCTGGTTGGCGCCGCCGGTGCAGCTCCACTGGAGGAGCGCGGCCTTGTCCGCCGTGGACTCGTCCGCCACGTCCAGGCACTTGCCGCTGGAGCGGGCGGTGAACCGGACGTAGCCGTCACCGGTGTCGGTGGCCCGCCACTGCTGGTTCGTCCCCGCGCCACAGGCCGACTGGACCACGGCGGCGCCGTCGGCGGTGGAGCCGCCGGCCACCGTCAGACACTGGGAGCTGTGCCGGGCGACCAGCTGGACCTGGCCACCGCCCACGTCCTTGGACCAGAACAGCTGATTGCCACCGCCGTTGCAGGTGTACTGGACGGCCGCGGTGCCATCGGTCTGCGAGCCGGAGACGATGTCGGCGCACTTGCCGCTGTGCCGCGCCGTGAGCGTGGTGTACGGGCCGCCGGAGCCGGTCACCGTGCCCGCCGCCGTGTCGATGGTGAGCTGCGGATACCAGTCCATGGTGAGGGTGGTGGCGGTGGGGAAGGCCAGCGGCAGCCAGACGTAGCGCGAGTCGTTGACGGTGCCGCCGAAGGAGTTCCCCCAGCGGTCGCCCAGATAGAGGTACGAGGTGGTGCCGCTGCCCTGTACCGGCAGGACGTACGCGGTCTGCGAGCCGTAGGCGGTGGCGTCGCCGACGTTGCGCATCGCGCTCCAGGGGCCCGCCAGACTGGTGGCGGTGGCGTACTGCTGCTGGTTGGGGTTCCAGCCGGTGGCGCCGGAGGTCAGCATGAAGTACACGTTCCCGCGCTTGAAGAGCGCCGGTGCCTCGCGGTGGCCGCCTGGCCAGGGGTTGGCCACCAGGCTCGCCACCCCGGTGTAGTCGTCGGTCAGCCGGTAGATGTGCAGGTCGTAGTTGTCCCGGGCGGCCGAGACCATGTATCCGGCGCCGTCGCCGTCCTGGAAGAGGGTGATGTCCCGGGACATATGCTGGCCCAGCGGGCGGAAGCTGCCCCGCCAGGTGTAGTCACCGTCGATGGTGGCGGAGGTGGCGACGGCCGCGCGCGCCTCGCCGTAGTCGCTGCCGTTCTCCTTGTGCATCCACATCACGTACTGCCTGGTCCGCTCGTTGTAGAGCACCTTGGGCCGTTCGATGTTGGCGGAGGCCAGCTCGGGGTCGGTGGCCTGGGTGAGGACGTGGCGGCGGAACTCCCAGGTCTTCAGGTCCGTGGAGCGATAGGCGGAGACATAGCGGAAGGTGTTGTCGGCGTTGCGGTTCTCACCGAACCAGTAGTAGTAGCCGCCGGACTTGATGACTCCCCCGCCGTGGGCGTGCACCACCTCGCCCGATGTGGTGGTGAACTGTGTGCCGTTGGCGACGGTGACGGGGGCGGCCTGCGCCGCGCCGGCTCCCGCCAACGGGGCGAGCAGCCCGAGGACGGCGGCAATGACGAGGGTCCACAGACGTGCTCTGGGACGTCCGCGCATCACACGGTCTCCTTCAGAACGGTGAAGTGGCGGGCGAATCCGGTGAGCCCGGGCAGTTCCCGGATCGGGGTCCAGGTCCGGAAGCCGTCGAGGCTGTCGCTGTAGTAGTACTTCTGCTCGGTGTAGCCGTCGAAGTAGATCCGCCAGCCGCCGTTGTCCAGGCGCACCAGCGCCGGTCCCTCGCGCCAGCTGCCCCAGCCCGCCCAGTCGCCGGTGCCGCGGAAGGTGTACGGCCCGCCGAGGCTGGTGGCCGTGGCGTGCTCGATGTACTTGGTCGTCTCCTGCTTGGTGAAGGCGTGGTACTGCCCGGCATGGCGGACGACGAAGGTGTCGATGTAGTTGGCGGTGTCCAGGCCCTTCAGCGGTGTGGGCGTGGACCAGGACGACAGCGAGGCGTTGGTGGCGGTGAGCAGATGCGGCCGGAAGATGTAGTCGGGTGTGGAGGTGGTGTCCAGCGAGACGATGATGTGGACGCCACCGCCGTCGTCCACGAAGAACTCCGGCGCCCAGGTGCGTTCCAGCCCGGCCACCGGGAGGGTGTGGTTGCGGACGAAGGTCCAGTTGACGCGGTCGCGGCTGCGCGCGAAGCCGATGGTGTTCCCGGTCCAGTTGGTCGTGTAGACGATGTAGTAGTAGCCGTCGGTGTGCTTGATGACGCTGGGGTCGCGGATCAGCCCGGACGGCGGGGTGTAGGCGGGCCCCTTGAGCAGCGTGTACGTGGTCGCGTCGGACGACTGGTAGACGTACATGTTCGACTCGCTGCTGTTGGTGAACGCCGTCATGGTGAAGCGGGTGGCGGCCGTGGTGTCCCGCGCGGGCGCGTCGGCCACGGGCACACCGAAGTCCGGGGTGCCATCGCCCTTCCAGCCGAGCGCCTGGACACGGGTGTGCCGGTTGGGATCGTTCAGCGGGTCACCGGTGATGTCCTTGTACTGGCGGGCGTGGTAGACGAGGAGGTCGGTGCGGCCGTCCTCGGCGACGGTGAAGGAGTTGTGGCCGGGCCCGTACTGCTTGGTGGTGTCATTGCTGGTGAAGACCGGCTGCGGACTCTTCTTCCAGGACGCGGCGGCGAGCAGATCGCTGCCGGCGGAGGCGATCAGCAGCCCCATGCAGTAGTTGGCGTCGGTGGCGCTGGCGGAGTAGGTGAGGAAGACCCGGCCGTTCCGCTGGAGGACCGAGGGGCCCTCGTTGACCTTGAAGCCACGGGTCTCCCAGTCGTATGTCGGCCGGGAGATCTCCACCTGGGGCCCGGTGATGGTCCACGGATTGGCCATCCGGGCGAGGTAGATGCTCGAGTTGTTGCCGACGTCCGGGTTGCTCTGGGCCCAGACGAGATAGCGGGTGCCCTGGTGGGTGAAGGTGGAGGCGTCGAGAGAGAAGGAGTCGATGGGCGTGACGATGCGGCCCTTCTCGGTCCAGGTCCCGGCGAAGGGGTTGGCGCTCGCGTTCTCCAGCACCCACATCCGGATCTTCCAGACGTCGTTTCCGGGCGCCGAGGCGAAGTAGATGTACCACTTGCCGTCGATGAAGTGGATTTCCGGGGCCCATATATGGGCGCCCATGTCGCCGCTGGTGTGCTTCTTCCAGATCACCGACTCGGCGGCGGTGGCCAGGCCGCCGATGGTCCTGGAGCGCCGCAGGACGACGCGGTCGTACTCGGGGACGGTGGCCGTGAAGTAGTAGTAGCCATCCGTGTGCTTGAGGATGTGCGGATCGGCGCGCCGGCGCACCAGCGGATTGGCGTACGCGAGGGCCTTGGCGGCCGCTTGCGGCGCGGCGGGGGTGGCGGCCCGCGCGATGCCGGGTGTTCCGGCGGCCGCCCCCAGGACGAGGGCGCCCATCACCACGCGTCTGCGGCTGGGCTGGTGCTCTTCGCTGCGGCTCATACGGTTCTCTCCTGCTCTGGCGGGTGATGCGCCTGACTTCGGACGGGCTTGCTGCCGGTCTATGGGACGGGCTCGATGCCGGCCTGCGTCGGGCGGATCTTCTGAATGGTGCCGTCGGGGCCGAACCGCATCCGGTCGATGGCGACTTCGCGATGGGTGCCGTCGCCGCCGGGGCGGGCGAAGCGGTGGTAGACGATGTACCACTCGTCGCGGCCCGGGACCTGGATGACGGAGTTGTGGCCGGTGCCGAGGATCTGATCACCGGGGTCCTTGGCCAGGGCCGGGTTGCCCGCCGCCTTGGTGAAGGGGCCGAGGGGTGAGTCGGAGACTCCGTAGGCCACGCGGTAGTCAGGGCTTCGGGTGTCGTCCTCCGACCACATCGCGTAGTAGCGGCCCGCGCGCTTGAAGACGGTCGGGGCCTCGTTGTAGCCGGGCGGGGTGATCTTCACCGGCTGGGTGGCGAAGGAGACCATGTCGTCGTTCAGCCGGG
Source organism: Streptomyces sp. MK37H (assembly GCF_018035285.1). Lineage (NCBI taxonomy): Bacteria > Bacillati > Actinomycetota > Actinomycetes > Kitasatosporales > Streptomycetaceae > Streptomyces > Streptomyces sp. MK37H. The sequence goes on from NZ_JAAAYH010000002.1 coordinate 61,822, forward strand.
CCGCCTCGAAGGCACCCTGCCCGAAGTAGAGGTAGGGGGTGCCGTCGTCGTCGATGAAGGCGTCCGGGTCGATGGACTGGTGGCCGAACTGCCCCTTGGCGACCAGCGGTTTGCCGAGGGCGTCGGTGAACGGCCCCTTGGGGCTGGAGGACTTGGCGACGCCGATGGACTGGCAGGCGCTGAAGTACATCCAGTAGGTGTCGCCCTTCTTCACCACCGAGGGGGCCCAGGCGTTCTCGTGGCACCAGGAGACATCGGCGAGGTCGAGGGCGGGGCCGTGGTCGGTCCAGTGGACGAGGTCGGGCGAGGAGAAGCCGTTGAAGCGGGTGCCGCTCCAGCCGGGGTGGCCGTCCTCGGTGGGGTAGATCCAGTACCGTCCCTCGGCGTACATCACATCGGGGTCGGCGTGGTAGCCGGGCAGGGCGGGGTTGGCATCGCCGGGCCGCACGGTGGCGGTCTCCCGGATGACGGTGCCGTGGCGTACCACCCCCGACAGGCCGGGCAGTTCCCGTTTGGGCGTCCAGTGCTCCAGGTCGGGGCTGTCGCTGTAGTAGTACTTCTTGACGGTGTAGCCGTCCATGAACATGCGATAGCCCCCGCCGGGGAGGGCGACGACGGTCTGGCCCTCCAGCAGGCTGCCCCATCCCGCCCAGTCGCCCTTGCCGGTGAAGCGGTACGGGCCGGTGACGCGGTCGGCGACGGCGTGCTCGATGAGTTCGCCCGTGGCGTTCTTGGTGAACGCGTGGTAAGTGGCGCCCTTACGGACCACGAAGGTGTCGATGTAGCCGTTGTAGTCGCTCTCGCTCGGCGAGATGCCCTCGAGCGGCTGGGGCTCGCTCCACTTGGTGAGGGTGTCGTCGAGGGCGGTGAGAACGTAGGGCTGGAAGTGCCGGTAGGCGGTGGGCCCGGTGGACAGCGAGACGACGATGCGGACCTTGCCGTCGGGCGCGTCGGTGAAGAACTCCGGTGCCCAGGTGTTGTTGGCGGCCACGCCGTGATCGATGTCGGCGAGATGGGTCCAGGTGCGGCGGTCGTCGCTCACGGCGAGGCCGAAGGTGGTGCCGGTCCATCCGGTGGTGTACGCGACGTAGTAGCGGCCGCCGCGGTGGATGACGCTGGGGTCGCGGACGAGACCGGAGGGCGGGGTGTACGCCTTGTCCTGGATCGACCAGAAGTTCTGCGCGTCGTCGGACCCGTAGACGTACATATTGCTCTCGCTGCTGTTCGTGAAGGCGGTGAACAGATAGCGGGAGACCGTGGTGGACTGCTGCACGGCGCGTCCGCTCCCGTCGTTCCGGTGGTGCTCCGCGGCGTGCACACGGTTCGCGGTGAGGGGGACCACGAGAGCGAGGGCGGCCAGCAGCGCGAGCAGCACTGCCGGCGCTCTCCAGGGTCGGGTGGCATGCGGGGGCATCAGAAGGCTCCTGCGATCCGAAGTGATCGAATTTGTTCGGATATTAAGGGTTCTGATGACTTCCGACAGCCCCTGGAGAGGGTGCGAAAGTTTCGAAAACCCTGGAGCCCTGGAGGACGCGCGATGACGTGGTGGGGCGAGGAGGCGGCTTCGCGACGCGGTGACGGGAGCGGTCCGGCGACGCGGTGACGGGGTGGATCAGACGAAGGAATGGATCAGACGAAGGTCTGGCGCTGCAGCCAGAGGTCCCTGGCGGTTCCGCTGCCCTGGATGAAGACGTAGAGCAGGTTCTCCTCGTTGAGGATGGGGACGCCGACGCCCGCGGAGCCGATGACCCCGCCCAGGGACTGGAAACCGCTGTACGCCGTGCCGTTCTCCGTGTTCTGCACGGCGACCCACAGGGCGTTGTCGGTGGCCTTGATGAACACGTTGATCCGGCCGTCCTGGGCCAGGGCGCAGGTGGGCCGCCAGACGATCTGCGCACCGAGGCTCACGGGGGCGCCGAACGTGTCGTAGTCGTCGCTCTGCCCGACCCGCCGGACGGACCCGTCGGAACCCCGGTAGAAGATCTGCACCCGTCCCGCCGCGTCCAGGCACACCGACGGGCGGCTGGTCACATTGGTGGCATTTGGGGAGAACGCCTCCCAGGCGGCGGAGTTCGCGATTTGCTGCTGGATGGTGTACAGGGTCTCGCCCGTGCCCTTGACCGCCACCACGAGCCGCCCTCCCCCGTCGAGAATGGGCGAGGGCGTGGCGAAGATGGCACCCCCGAGCGATGCCGCGGACGTGTAGGTCTCGTACTGCAGATCCTGGTTGCGGATGTACCACAGGGCGTTGTCGATGCCGGGGAAGAACACATAGATGCGGCCATCGGCGCCGAGCGCCGCGGCCGGGTCGTCCCCGATGCCGGTGACCAGGGTCTGGGGCGGTCCGTACCCGGAGTTGATGGAGGTCTGGGTGATGACCTCCAGATTGTTGCTCGGGGTGCGGTAGAAGACCCGGACCTTTCCGTCCTTGCCCCGGATCGGCGCCGGGATGCCGTCGACGGACAGGCCCGGATATTGCTGCCACGGCTCCCAAGTGCCGTCGCGGGCCTCCACCCTGCTCCACAGGACGTTCGACCCGCCCCGGATGAAGACCTGCACCCGGTCGTCGGCGAACGTGACCGGGGCGGGCTCGGAGTGGATGCCACCCTGGAGATTGATCCAGGTGCCCCAGACGGTGCCGGGAGTGGTGGAAACGGCCATGAGAGGACCTCCCTCTTCTCTTGAGGCCTCGCGAGGCCTCGTCAGCCCACGAGAGTGCGCGGATACACCGTCAATTCCCGGGGCAAGCATGGCGGATACCCGAAAAAGCAAGATGTACGGATATGACCGACTCATTGCCATGAGAGGTTGATATCGGATTGCACGTGCTCGCTTGCTTCGGGAATTCGTCGTGCGAGAGGAGCGATACTGATCGCAAGCCCGGCGGCACTCCTCGCCCCCTCGCCAATTGACCTTCCCCCTCGGGGAAGCCCGAGCATCGTGGTCGCCGGGCGAGGTGCCCGGCGACGAGGAGGGCGAGCATGGGGCTGCTGACCATCGGTGCGTTCGCGAGGGCGTCGCGGCTGTCCCCCAAGGCGCTGCGCCTGTACGACGAGCTCGGGCTGCTGCCGCCCGCCCGCGTCGATCCGTACTCCGGCTACCGCCGCTACGATCCGGCCCAGCTGGAGCGGGCCCGTCTGGTGGCGTGGCTGAGGCGGCTCGGCATGCCGCTGGCCGACATCCGGGCGGTGTGCGGGCTGGAGCCGGAGGCGGCGGCGCGGGAGGTGCGCGCGTACTGGGCGCGGGTCGAGGCCGACACCGCCGCCCGGCGGGACCTGGCCGCCTTCCTCGTCGACCATCTGTCCGGGAAGGACACCACGATGTCTTCCGACCACACCACCCTGGGAATCCGCTACGCCGTGCTCTCCGACACCGGCTCGGTCCGGGAGAGCAATGACGACGCGGGCTACGCCGGTCCGCGCCTGCTCGCCGTGGCCGACGGCTTCGGGGGCGGACGACACGCCGGCGAAGCGGCGATCGAGGCGCTCAAACCGCTGGACGCGGGTGTCCCCGGCGGGGAACTGCTCAGCGCCCTGGAGGAGGCGGCGCACCGGGCCCATGAGTCGGTCTCCGCGCTGGCCGCGTCCGACCCCGCGCTGCGGGACGTCGGCACGACGCTCACCGCGATGGTGTGGTCGGGCTCCCGGCTCGGGCTGGTCCACATCGGCGACTCGCGCGCCTATCTGCTGCGCGACGGTGAGCTCTTCCAGATCACCCATGACCACACGGTGGTCCAGTCGCTGATCGACGAGGGGCGGATCACCCTCGAGGAGGCCGCCTCGCACCCCCAGCGGGCGCTGCTGCTGCGCGCCGTGGGCGCCGGCTCGGCGTTCGAGCCGGACTTCGCCCTGCGGGACGCCCGCGCCGAGGACCGCTATCTGCTGTGCTCGGACGGGCTGACGGGGGTCGTGCCCACCGAGGAGATCCAGCGCGTGCTCGCCTCGGAGGACGACCCGGGCCGGGCCGTACGGGACCTGGTCGCCCTCGCCAACCGCGCGGGCGGGCCCGACAACGTCACCTGCGTGGTGGCCCATGTGGCCGAGCAGGCGGCGCCGACCTCGGCCTGAGCCGCCGCTCCGGCCGGCTCGCCCGCCCGCCGATTCCGGTTGTTGAACGTTGATGAATGGTGTGTACAAGGTCTTGTCGGCCGGAAGAACGCGTCCATATGCTCGCGACGGAAACCGGTTTCCACTCCTGCGTGACCGGGAGACGGGCATGACCGGCGGCGCGGCGTAAGGGGTGGGCGGATGTCCGCAGGTCCGATCCGGCTCACTCGGGAAGCGCGCACCGCGCTCCGCCCGGCCACCGCGGCGCGGATCACCGGGGGCTTCTGGGCCGCCAGACGACGCGTCAACGCCGAGGTGAGCGTTCCCCAGGGGCCGGACCGGCTGGAGCGGGCGGGCAATCTCGCCAACCTCCGGGCCGCCGCGGGAGCGGCGCCGGAGGAGTCCGGCTTCCGGGGCGACTTCCCGTTCCAGGACTCCGATGTGCACAAGTGGCTGGAGGCGGCGTCCTGGCAGCTGGCCGACGGCGGCGAGGGACCGGCCGAGGAGGAGTTGTCCCGGCAGACGGAGCGGCTGGCCGGGCTGATCGCGGCCGCCCAGGCCGAGGACGGCTATCTCCAGACGTACTACCAGCTGGGCCCGGACGCCCGGCGGTGGGCGGATCCGCACTGGGGGCACGAGCTCTACTGCGCGGGCCATCTCCTCCAGGCCGCGGTCGCCCACCACCGGGCAACCGGCCGGGACGGGCTGCTCGATGTGGCGGTGCGGTACGCCGATCTGATCGACGCCACGTTCGGGCCCGGCAAGGACGAGACGGTGTGCGGACATCCGGAGATCGAGACCGCGCTGGTCGAGCTGTACCGGGAGACCGGTGAACGGCGCTATCTCGATCTGGCCGGGTACTTCGTGGACCGGCGCGGGCGGGGCAGCCTCGGCGACGGCCCGCCGGAGGGCTCGCCCGGCCCCCGCCCCGGGGCGCCCTACTGGCAGGACCACGTCCCGGTGCGGGAGGCGACGGCGGTCGCCGGGCATGCGGTACGCCAGCTGTATCTCCTGGCCGGGGCCGCCGATGTGGCGGCGGAGACCGGCGATGAGGGGCTGCGGGAGGCCCTGGTGCGGCTCTGGGAGGACATGGCCGCGACAAAGACCCATCTGACCGGCGGAGTCGGCTCCCGGCACGAGCTGGAGTCGTTCGGCGACGCGTACGAGCTGCCGCCGGACCGCGCGTACGCCGAGACCTGCGCGGCCATCGCCGCCATCCACTTCGGCTGGCGGATGGCGCTGCTGACCGGGGAGGCCCGCTACAGCGATCTGGTCGAGCGGACCCTGTTCAACGGCTTCGCGTCGGGAGTGTCGATCGACGGTGAGCGCTGGCTCTATGTGAATCCGCTGCGGGTCCGCCACGACGATGAGAACCGTAAGGACGATGAGAACCGTAAGGCCGCCACCGGGGACCAGAGCGCACACCGGACGCCGTGGTTCCGGTGTGCCTGCTGCCCGCCCAATGTAATGCGGCTGCTGGCCTCGCTGCCGCACTACATGGCGAGCGGCGACGCCGAGGGGCTCCAGCTGCACCAGTACGCGTCCGGCTCGTACGAGGCGGGCGGCGGCGCGGTGCGGGTGGGGACCGGCTACCCCTGGGAGGGGCGGATCGCGGTGGTCGTGTACGCGGCCCCGCCGGAGAAGGACTGGACGCTGTCGCTGCGCATCCCGCACTGGGCGCGGACGTACGAGGCGACGGTCGGCCGGGAGCCGGTGGCCGAGCGGGCCGAGAACGGCTGGCTGCGGCTGCGGCGGCGCTGGCGGCCCGGTGAGACGGTCGTGCTGAGCCTGCCCCTGGACCCCCGGCTCACCCGACCCGATCCGCGGGTCGACGGGGTGCGCGGCTGTGCCGCGATCGAGCGCGGCCCGCTGGTGTACTGCCTGGAGCAGCCCGATCAGCCCGCCGGGCTGCGGCTGGACGACATCGGCCTCGACCCGGATGCCGCGCTGATCCCGGAGCACCGGCCGGAGCTGCTGGGCAGGGTGACCGTGATCACCGCCCTGGCTCTGCCCCACACCGTCGCGCGCGACGGCTGGTGGCCGTACCGGAGCGGCGGTACGGGCCCCGGCGGGGCCGCGGGCGGCGCGGGCGGCGCGGGCGGCGCGAAGGCCCCCGAGCCGGTCCCGGTGACCGCGATCCCGTACTACGCGTGGGCGAACCGCGAGCCCGGCGCGATGCGGGTGTGGATCCCGGTCCAGACCCCGCCCGGCTGACGGTCCATGCCCCGCCCGGCTGGTCCTCGCCGACCAGGGGCATGGATCACCCATGCCCGCCGGAACTCGGCGGACACCCCACGCGTTCATCGCTCGAGGAACACGCTCCTGTGCCCGAGCGGCACCGGCCGACGGAGGTGCCCCGTGAGCACCGGATCCACACCCCGAGGGGACGACGCCGACGACTGGGACGACGTCGTCCTCGACGCGGACTTCATACGGGACGCCGAGGTCACCGAGCCCGCCGCGCGCACCCGGATGCTGACCGCGCGCTGGCGGCGCGGCGCGCCCGAGCCCCAGCCCTGGCGGGCGGACGAGCCGCCGGCCGGCTGGTTCTGGAGCAAGCGCCGCAGGCGGCGCCGGCGGCGCTGACCTCGCCTCTCCGTTACCCGGTCGCAATTGCACGCGTAAAGACACGGCGCCACTTCCGGTGGGAGGATGCGGCCCGACTCACTGATCATGAGATCCGTGGTCGTCCGCCGACCCTGCCCCCGGAGGTGCCGTGTTCGCTCGCTCCGCGTTGCCGCCCGTCATAGCCGTCGCCGCCGTATCCGCCCTGCTGGCCGGATGCACCAGCACCAAGTCGTCGGGGTCCGGCGGCAAGGACATCAGCCTGGTGAATTCCGGGAAGCTCACGACCTGCACCCATCTGCCCTACCCGCCCTTCCAGTCCAAACAGGGCAAGAAGATCGTCGGTTTCGATGTGGACATGGTCGATCTCGTGGCCTCCGCGCTCCATGTGAAGCAGGAGATCGTGGACACGCCCTTCGAGGGCATCCAGTCCGGGGAGGACCTCAACACCAACCAGTGCGACGTGGCCGCCGCCGGGATGACCATCACCGAGGTGCGCGAGAAGAACCTGGACTTCTCCGCCCCCTATTTCGAGGCCACACAGGCGCTGCTCACCGCCAAGGGCAAGCCGTTCAAGTCCCTCGCCGACCTCAAGGGCAAGAAGCTCGCGGTCCAGCAGGGGACCACCGGTGAGGCGTACGCCCAGAAGCACGCCAAGGGCGCGAAGCTGGTCCAGTTCGAGGACCTCGCGCTGCTGCTGACCGCCGTCAAGACCGGGCAGACCGACGCGGGAATCAACGACAACGGTGTGCTCTACGACTACGTCAAGGACAACCCCGACACCGCGGTGGCGGCCGAGTTCGACACCGGCGAGCAGTACGGCATCGCCGTGCGGACCGGCAATGACGCACTGCGCAAGAAGATCAACGCGGTGCTGAAGGACGCCCGGGCGGACGGCTCCTACGACCGCATCTACAAGAAGTGGTTCGGCACCGCGCCCAAGAAGTGACGCCCGCTGACGGCCATCGGAGCTGAGGAGTCCGCACACTTATGGCAATGACCCGCCGGCAGCGGGTGCGGGCGATACGAGCGGTGCAGTACGCCGTGCTCATCGCCCTGCTGCTCGCCATCGTCCTGGCCGCGGACTGGGGTGAACTGCGGCGCGCGTTCTTCGACGCCGAGGTCGCCCGGTCCCTGTTTCCCGACATCATCACCACCGCCCTGGTCAACACCGTCGTCTACACCCTGCTCGGCTTCGGCTTCGGCCTGGTCCTCGGGGTGGTGCTGGCGCTGATGCGGCTTTCGCAGGTGCCGCCGTACCGCTGGCTGGCGGTGGCCTACATCGAGTTCTTCCGCGGGGTGCCCGCGCTGCTGGTGTTCATCGCGCTGGGCTTCGGGGTGCCGCTCGCCTTCCAGGTGGCGCTGGACCGGTATGTCACGGTCATGCTGGCGCTGGGGCTCGTCGGCGCCGCCTATATCGCGGAGACGATGCGTGCGGGCATCCAGGCGGTGCCCAAGGGGCAGATGGAGGCGGCGCGTTCGCTGGGCATGTCCCACAGCCGGGCGATGGCCTCGATCATCATCCCGCAGGCGTTCCGGATCGTCCTGCCGCCGCTCACCAATGAACTGGTGCTGCTGACCAAGGACTCCTCCCTGGTCTATCTGCTGGGGCTCTCCCTGGACCAGTACGAGCTGTCCAAGTTCGGCCGGGACGCGCTGAATCAGCACCGCAGCCTCACCCCGATCCTGGTCGCCGGGGTGTGCTACCTGATCATCACCGTTCCGCTCGGCCACTTGGTGCGGCGGCTCGAGGCCCGTGCGGCGAAGGCGAGGTGACGGGCGTGAAGGAGACGACGGAGGCGAAGGGGACCGGCGAGGCGGACGGCATCGCCATCCGGGTGGCGGGTCTGCACAAGTCCTTCGGTGAGCTGGAGGTGCTCAAGGGCATCGATCTCACCGTACGGCGGGGCGAGGTGGTCTGTGTCATCGGCCCCTCGGGATCGGGCAAGTCGACGCTGCTGCGCTGTGTGAACCTCCTGGAGGAGCCGACCTCGGGCTCGGTCACCGTGGCGGGGACCGAGGTCACGGACCCGGATGTGGACATCGACCGGGTGCGGCGGCGGATCGGCATGGTGTTTCAGGCGTTCAACCTCTTTCCGCACCTGACAGCCCTGGAGAACCTCACCATCGCCCAGCGGCGGGTACTGCGCCGCGACAAGGCTGAGGCGGTGCGGATCGGTCGGGAGACCCTGCGGCGGGTCGGCCTGAGCGACAAGGAGTCGGCCTATCCGGCGCAGTTGTCGGGCGGGCAGCAGCAGCGGGTGGCCATCGCCCGGGCCCTGTCGATGGACCCGGAGCTGATGCTCTTCGACGAGCCGACGTCGGCGCTCGATCCGGAGCTGGTCGGCGATGTGCTCGCGGTGATGCGCGCCCTGGCCGACGAGGGCATGACGATGCTGGTCGTCACCCATGAGATGAGCTTCGCGCGGGAGGTCGCCGACCGGGTCGTGTTCATGGACGACGGGGTGATCGTGGAGGAGGGCGGACCGGAGCAGGTCGTGTCCGATCCGGTCCACCCCCGCACCCGCGCCTTTCTCACCCGGGTGCTCAACCCGGCCGCGGCGCGGGTCGGGGAGGTGCCGGACACGGGCCCGCACGGAGCGCGGATCGACCGCTGAGTCGCGTGCGGGCGGGGGTCCGCGTCGCCGATGCATCGACGGCTCCCGAGACCACACGAGAAGCGGGCAACGTTTCGGCGGGCGGCGGCGACAAGGAGGCACGGGCCTCCCACCTCGACGACCGGGGTCTTCCCGGCGACTTGAGGCGGCCTTAGGGTTGGTAACCGATTGCTGCCCGGTCAGGGGTTCCACGTGGGCGGTTAGGGAAGGGAGTCTCAATGGCTCGTTCCTCGGGATCGACGGGGCCCACACTGGCGGTCGTCGCCCGTGAGGCGGGTGTATCGGTGCCGACCGCGTCGAAGGTGGTCAACGGCCGGGAGGACGTGGCCCCCGAGACCCGCCGCCGGGTCACCGAGGTCCTGGACCGCCTGGGGTACATCCGCAGACCGCGCTGCGAGGCGCCCAAGCCGACCGCGATCGTCGACCTGGTGGTGCACTCACTCGACGGCGCCTGGTCGGGGGCGGTGCTGCACGGCGCGGCCGAGGCCGCGCACGAGGCGGGCCTTGAGGTGGTGGTCTCGGCCGCGGCCACCCGAAGTCGGGGCGGCCGGCTCGAATGCGGCTGGCCGGAGAAGCTGTACGCCCGGGGCAGCTCGGGTGTGCTGTTCCATCTCATCGAGCTCGCCCCCGCCCAGTACTCCTGGCTCGACGAGCGGCGGATCCCGTTTGTGCTGATCGACCCCGCGAACGACCCGCCGCCCGGGGTGCCGTCCGTGGCCGCCGCCAACTGGCAGGGCGGGATGGCCGCGACCGAGCACCTCATCGGGCTGGGGCACGGCCGGATCGCGGTGATCGGCGGCCTGGGGCGGGCGGTGCGCGACGGCGGCCGGGTCGCCGGGTACCGCTCGGCGATGGCGGCGGCCGGGTTGCCCGTGCCGTCCGCGTATGTGCGCTACGGCGAGATCAGCGAGGCCGGGGCGCGCCACCGGATGGGTGAGCTGCTGGATCTGCCCGAACCGCCCACGGCCGTCTTCGTGTGCTCCGATCAGATGGTGCCGGGTGTGTATCAGGCGGTCAGGGGACGGGGCCTGAGGGTGCCGCGGGACATCAGCGTCGTGGGCTTCGACGATCTGCCGCAGGCCCGCTGGATCACCCCCGCGCTGACGACGGTCCGCCAGCCGCTGTCGGAGATGGCGGGCGCGGCGCTGCGCACGCTGCTGCGGCTGATGACCGGCGAGGTGCCGGAGGCCATGCGGACCGAGCTGTCCACCCGGCTCATGGTCCGGTCCAGTACCGCTCCGCCATTCCGCGCTCCCTTATGACCGAGGAGTCGAACGCTGCACGGATGACCGGACGATCCCGTATCCCCCGTCCCGTCCATCACCCCGTCCCGTCCATCGCCCCTGACCCGACTCCTCCGATCGACTCCTGACCGCGCACCCCTTCACCGCACCGATCGCTACGGAGGTCCGCCCACCGTGTTCATCGACCTGCCCCTGGAGCAGCTGCGCACCTACCAGCCCCCGCTGCCCGAGCCGGACGGCTTCGACGCCTTCTGGAAGCGGACCCTCTCCGAGGCCCGCAGCCGCGAGCTGAACGCGGTGTTCACCGAGGAGGACACCGGACTGACCCGTGTGCACACCTACGACGTGGAGTTCTCCGGCTTCGGCGGGCACCGGATACGCGGCTGGCTGCTGGCCCCGCGGGACGTGGCGGCCCCGCTGCCGTGCGTGGTGCAGTACCTCGGCTACAGCGGCGGCCGGGGGCTGCCGCACAACTGGCTGCTGTGGCCGTCGGTGGGCTATGCGGTCTTCGTGATGGACAGCCGGGGTCAGGGCTGGGTCCAGCACTCCCCCGGCGTCACCCCCGATCCGGTCGGCGGCACCGGGCCCGAGACACCGGGCAAGATGACCCATGGCGTCCTCTCCCCGGACGACTACTACTACCGGCGGCTGTACACGGACGCGGTGCGCGCGGTGGAGGCCGCCCGTGAGCATCCGCTGGTGGACCCCGCGCGGATCGTGGTCAGCGGGGGCAGTCAGGGCGGTGCGCTGGCCCTGGCGGCGGCCGGGCTGGTGCCGGATCTGACGGCGGCGCTGGTGGATGTGCCGTTCATGACGCACATCCGGCGAGCGGTCGAGATCACCGACGCGGAACCCTACGGTGAACTGGCGCGGTTCTGCGCCACACAGCGCGAGCTGGCCGAGCGGGTGTTCGCCACACTCGACCACTTCGACGGGCTCAACTTCGCGGTCCGCGCCAACGCGCCGGCGCTGTTCTCGACCGCCCTGCGCGATGAGACCACCCCGACCTCCTGCGGCTTCGCCGCCTATCACCACTACGCCGGTGAGAAGGACCTCAAGGTGTGGTCCTTCAACGGCCACGAGGGCGGCGGTACCCATCAGCAGGCCGAGCAGATCGCCTATCTGCGGAGGCTGCTGGGCTGAGCCGGACGTGCCGGGCGGCGTTCGATCGCCGTCCGGCACGGGGTAGACAGGGGCTACCCGCATCGAAGGAGCCGCCCGTGCCCGCGCAGCCGCTGGAAGGCATCACCGTCGTCGCCCTGGAGCAGGCCGTCGCCGCCCCGTTCGCCACCCGTCAGCTCGCCGATCTGGGGGCCAGGGTCATCAAGGTGGAGCGGCCGGGGCGCGGGGACTTCGCCCGCGAGTACGACCGCGAGGTCAAGGGCGCGTCGGCCTATTTCGTCTGGGTCAACCGCGGCAAGGAGAGCGTCGTCCTCGACGTCAAGGACGACGCCGACCGGGCGCTGCTCGATGCGATGCTCGCCCGTGCCGATGTCTTCGTGCACAATCTGGCGCCAGGCGCCGTGGACCGGCTGGGCCTGGGGGCGGAGACGCTGCGGGCCGCCCATCCCCGCCTGATCACCTGCGCGATCTCCGGATACGGGGACTGCGGCCCGTACCGCGAGAAGAAGGCGTACGACCTGCTGATCCAGTGCGAGGCCGGGCTGCTGTCGATCACCGGCAGCCCGGAGGCACCGGCCCGCCCCGGGATCTCGATCGCCGATATCGCGGGCGGGATGTACGCCTACACCGGCATTCTCACCGCGCTGTACGAGCGGGAGCGCACCGGCGCGGGGACCGATCTGAGCGTGAGCCTGCTGGACGCGCTGGGCGAGTGGATGGGCCACCCCTATTTCGCCCAGGCGTACGGCGGCGCGGGAGTCGTCCGCAGCGGCGCCCGCCATCCGTCCATCTCGCCGTACGGAGCCTACCGCTGTGGGGACGGCGCCCAGGTGTTCCTGAGTGTGCAGAGCGACCGTGAATGGGTGGCCCTGTGCGAGCGGGTGCTGCGCCGCCGGGAGCTGATCCGCGATCCGCGCTTCGCGGACAATCCGCTGCGCCGCACCCATGACGAGGAGCTGACGGCCGAGCTGGAGGCGTGCTTCGCTGGCCACACCGCCGAGGGGCTGATCGCGCTGCTGGACGGGGCCGCTATCGCCAATGCCCGACTGCGTGACCTCGCGGAGTTCGCCGCCCACCCCCAGTTCGACGCTCGCGACCGCTGGGGCGAGTTCGGCTCCCCGGTGGGACCGCTACGAGGTCTGCTGCCACCGGTGGAGGTGGCGGGCCGCAGGGCCCCGATGCGGCCGGTGCCGGGGCTGGGCGAGCACACGGAGGCGGTGCGCGCCGAGTTCTCCGAGCCGGTCCCCCACCCGGGGAATCCGGGACCCGCCTGACGGGCGGCTCGGTCCCCTGTGCTAGGACGCTGGCCATGGAGATCGAGCCGATCACCCTGTCCACGCCACGGCCCGTGCGCCGGCCGACCCTCGTCCAGCGCTGGGATGAACTCACCTTCCTGCACTGGCCGGTGGAGCCGGAGCGCGTGGCCCCGCTGCTGCCCGCCGGTACGCGCCCCGACACCCTCGACGGTGTCACCTATGTCGGGCTGGTCCCGTTCCTGATGCGCGGTGTGGGCTTCGGGCCGGGGCCCGGCCTGCCGTATCTGGGCACGTTCTGTGAGACGAACGTGCGGCTGTACTCGGTGGACGGGCAGGGCCGGCGCGGTGTGGTGTTCCGGTCCCTGGACGCGGCCCGGCTGCTCCCCGTGCTGGTGGGCCGGCTCACCGTCCGGCTGCCCTATCGGTGGTCCACGATGCGGCTGCGCCGTGAGAACGACGTGGTCACCTATAGCTGCGGCCTGCGACGGCGCCCGGCGGCCCGGGGTCGCATGAGCCGGGCCGTGGTGAGGATAGGCGGAGCCATCACCGAGCCCACACGGCTGGAACGGTTCCTGACTGCCCGGTGGGGTCTGCATGTGGCGTGGCACGGCCGCACGGTGCACCTGCCGAACGACCACGCACCGTGGCCACTGCACCGAGCCGAGCTGCTCGATCTCGACGACGGCCTGATCACCACCGCGGGCCTGCCGCCCATGACCGGCCCGCCGGTGAGTGTGCTCTACTCCCCCGGGGTCGCCGTGCGTTTCGGAACCCCGCAACGCATATGAGTCCAGTCCGGGAAGTGGGCTTACGGCGCGGGGGCAGTGCGCGCGAACGAACGGTCCCTGGCGCACAGGGGCCGTTCGTAGCCGGCGCGACCGGAACCGCTACTGCGCGGCGAGAGACCAAACATCGCACAATGGGTTGCGTGGCCCATGTTCCGATCGCTCGTCATCTGCTCCGCGCCAGGGATCTCGCGGACACCCGCTACTCCGAGGCACTCACCGTGGCCGACATGGCCGCGGCCGCCGCGCTGTCTCCGGCCCACTTCAGCCGCCGTTTCAAGGCCGTGTTCGGCGAGTCGCCGCACCAGTACCTACTGACCCGTCGCCTGGAGCGGGCCGCCGCCCTGCTGCTTGCGACCGACTGGACGGTGACCGCGGTCGGCGTCGCCGTCGGTGTGCGGAGCATCGGTTCCTTCACGACGAGTTTCCGCAGGATGTACGGGATGACTCCACAGCCGTACCGTGCGGCGCACCTGCCCGCCGCACGACATGTGCGCATCCCCCGCTGTGTGGCGATGGCCTACGCACGGCCGCAGAACCGCACGTTTCGAGAAGACACGGCCTCGCCGGCTGCCTAGCGTCGGTTCCAGGCAACCGACCAAGGAGCGACCATGACGACAATCAAGATCGCGAATGCGCAGTTCTGGGTGCACGACCAGGACGAGGCGCTTGACTTCTACACCAAGAAACTCGGCTGGGAGGTCCGGGCGGACGTGACGATGGAGGCATGGAACTTCCGGTGGCTGTGCGTCGCCCCGCCCGGCGGGGACGGTCCGGCGCTGGTGCTGATGCCAGTACCGGGGCAGCCCATGCTCGACGAGGCGAGCAGTGTCCAGCTGTCGGATCTGGTGGCAAAGGGTGCGGGTGGCACGCTGTTCCTGGAGACCGACGACTGCAGGGCCGCCTATGACGAGCTGTCCGCCCGTGGCGTGGAGTTCAACGACCCGCCGACAGCACAACCGTACGGAATCAACACGTCGTTCCGGGACCCGTCGGGCAACAACATCCGGCTCACGCAGGTGCTGGACTTCGATCCGGAACGGCACTGACCCGGTCGCGCATCACTCCGGATGGGCCACCGCGTCATCCCGTAGTCGCACCGCTGCCAGCAGACTCAGCCCCGGCTCTGCCCCGCGCAGCGCCTTTACCGCCGCAACCGAAGTGAGGTCCCCGGAGAAGCCGACGTCGGCCAACCGGGAGCGGACCCAATGACGACCAGCGACAAGGCTCCCCGTCCGAGGGTCAGAACCGCGAAGTCAGCCGACGGAGAGACCCAGGTCTGTCACGTACCAGCGACCCGCCACGACGGCGGCCCCGATCCTGACACCGACCTCGTCCTCCTCCACTCCGGTGGAGTGCGACAGGACGATGGCCTTCAATGTCTGACCGTCCACGGTGACCTGCTCACCGTCGACTGTCGCCTTCTTGTCCGCGACCGGGACCTCGGCGACCTTCACCGTCGGGGGATTCTTCGGCTGGTCAGGCGTGAACGAGGTGCGCATGCGGTGGATTTGTTCCGCCATCTGTTGTGCCTCCGGCCCCTTGCCGCCGCATATCGCCTCAGTGATGGGCTTCGCGGGAGACCCGTCGGTGGCCGGTGTCGCCATGACCAGGCAGGCCTCCTTGGGACGATCCTCGACGACCGCGGTCACCCATTTGGCCACCACCCCCTGCACCGTGGATTGATCGCCGGACTGCCCCTCCGGGGATGGAGTGGCCCTGGCGGTCGAGGTCGAGCCCTTCGTGTCCTTCGTGTCCTTTGCCTTCGTCGAGTCCGCCGAACACCCCGCGAGGACTGGCCCCGCGGCCATCACACATATGCCGACGATCCAGCCGACAGCGTTCTTCTTCGACCTGGTCATTCCCATATGCTCACGCTTCCTCAATGGTTCCTCATCGTCCGGCGTCCCCGGAATGAATTGCGCGCCTTCCCAGAGGCGGCGGGGAGTCCCAGCCTCCCGGTACCCCCGCCAAGGGAGTGATCGTTCCGCGTGATGTCCAGGCGATTTCCATGTCCATGAGTGGGGCGTACTGCTGGCCGGCGTAGCAGTCGGTGTCGTGCGGGCCGCCCTGGACAGTGGGCCGGGGAAGGGAGACCTTGCGGCCGAGGAAGGCCCAGGACAGCCCGAGCACGATCAGCATCAGCAACGGGGGGATCACGAAGGCGAGATGAAGGGACCGGTCGACGACCAAGAGGCTGATCACGGAAGAGACGACGATGGTCAGGCTGACGCCTGCCTTGATGAAGCCCTGAGCCTTGCCGCGGGCGGACGGCGCGACATAGTCCGTCACCAACGTCTCGGTGACGCCCTTGAAGGCGTTGGCGACCGCGGCGAAGCCGACCACGCACACCATCAGCGCCGGCAGGTTCGTCGCCCAGGGGATGAGGACGAACGGCACAGCGGCGAGCGCGGCGCCGACCAGGACGATCGGCCACCGGCCGGTGCGGCGGCGGGCGAGCTTGTCGGAGAGGAACCCGACGGACGGCTGGGTGAAGATGCCCCAGGAGTGGTCCAGGCCCATGATCAGCCCGATCACGCCCGCGGAGGGGAAGTAGTGCCGCAACTGCTCGGGGACCTGGGCGTCGTAGAAGTTCCAGACCGCTTCCTGAGCGAACACCGCGAGGGTCACCCAGAGCACCGCACCGCGGTTCATGCGCTCGCCCACCGCCGGGCGGGACGGTGCCGTGGGCGGTTCGGAGACGGAGGGGGTATCGGGAGGCATCATACGCGGCAGCTTCTGTTGCTGCATGCTATAGCATAACGGGGAAGTGGAAGTGCATGCTCGCCGGGCGCACCCCCTGCGCCGGGCGGCGGGCAAGCGGCTCGGGACAATCAGGCCGAGGCAAGCGGCTCGAGGCAGGCAGCTCGGGGATCAGCCGCCGGACAACTGGGCGAGGGCGGCGCGGTGGTGCCGCGCGGCAAGCTCCTCGGCGCGGTCCTCATCCCGTTCAAGGAGAGCGTCCAGCAACTCGCGATGCTCGTGATAGCGGGCGCGGAACGCCTCGGCATGCCCGGGAGCGAGCCTCACCGTCAGGTCGAGCCGCTCCTCGTCGCTGAAGGCCCGGGCCTGATCCAGCAGGCCCTCCAGGACGGGGTTGCCCGCACACGCCTCTACCTGGCGGTGAAACAGGCGCAGCTTGTGGAAGACGGCCGCGAGCCCGTCGGTCACATCGGCTTCCACGCCCTGCCCGGCGACGGTCTTCTCGATCCCGGCGACGATCTGGTCGGTCTGGGCGAGCAGCGAAACGAGGCCGGTGAGCTGCTCCGCGGTGGCGTTGCGGGCGGCGAGGCGCGCCATGAGGGCGGACAGGCGGACCTCGGCCTCCACGATCTCGGAGCGGGCCGCCGAGGAGTGGTCGGCGATCCGCAGGGCGCGCGGCCCGACCCTTTCGACGACCTTCTCGTGCACCAGCTGCCGCAGCGCCTCCCGGACCGGGGTCGGGCTGACCCCGAGGCGGGCGGCCAGATCGCGTTCGGTGATCTTCTCACCCGGCCGCAGGACACCCCCACGGATCGCGTCCCGAAGCCGACGGTATGCCTGGTCGGCCAGCGACGTGGTCTCCACGGAACCCAGGGCGTCAGCGCTCATGCCGACGAGAGTATTTCTGCTATAGCAAACAGTCAATGTCTCCGCGGTCCTGCCGCAACGGCGGGCGGCAGCCCAACTCCCCCGGGGTCGCCGTGCGCTTCGGAGCCCCACAACGCGCATGAGCCCGGGAAACGGGCTTACGGTGGAAGGGTCATCGCGCGGATGTCCGCCGTAGGCCGATGAGCGGATTGAACGGATCGAAGCAATGGCCGAAGCGACCAAGACAACCCCTCGCACCAGCGCGTCCTCCCGGGCCCAGGCATCGGCCCCGGCCGCGAGGAGACGATCCCGTGGCCCCCGCGCCGCGGCCGAGGACGTGTGCGCGCGCCATTCCGTGACCGTCCAGCTGGATGGGCGGCGGGTGGAGCTGCCCTCGGAGGAACAGCTCTGCTTCCTCGCCGGGCTCGGCGTCATCGCCGCCATCGGGATCATCGAATGGCCGGTGGCGGCGGCCATAGCGGTCGGGCACGGGCTGGCCCACAGTCAGCACGGCAAGGCGCTGCGCGAGTTCGGGGAGGCACTGGAAGAGGCATGACGGAGTACACACCGGACTACCCCGCGATGATCGTTCCGGTCGGCCATGTGGAGCCCGTACCCCGCCGCCTCCGTGGCTTCGTGACCGGACGCCCCGTCTTCGACACCGTGCGGGCGCGCTATGTGTGGCTCTGGCCGGGCTATCCGCAGTACTGCGTGCCCCGCGACGACATCGTCGAGGAGGCGCTCGTCGACGAGGGCCGGAGCATGGCGCTGAAGGTCGGCGGAGCGCGCCGGCAGACCCTCCAGGTGGGCTCGCTCACCCGCCCGGGCGCGGCCTGGGAATGGGGCGAGGACGCGCCCTCCGGCATCGTCGGCCAGGTCAGCTTCCGGTGGGAGGCCATCGACGCCTGGTTCGAGGAGGACGAGCAGGTGTTCGTCCACCCCAGGAGCCCGTACACCCGCGTCGACGCGCTCCGGTCCGGCCGTGCCGTACGCGTCGAGCTGGACGGCGCCGTGCTCGCCGACGCCCCGAGCTCGGTGATGGTGCTGGAGACGGGGCTCCCGACGCGCTACTACCTGGACCGGGTGTATCTGGACTGGACGCGCATGGAGCCCACCGAGACCGTCACCAGCTGTCCGTACAAGGGCATGACGAGCGGCTACTGGTCCGTCCGGACCGACACCGCCACTCACCCGGACCTCGCCTGGACCTATGACTTCCCGACCCGCCAGGTGTCCCCCATCGCGGGGCTGGTCGCCTTCTACAACGAGCAGGTCGACCTCTACCTCGACGGCCGGCCGCTTCCCCGGCCCGCCCCGGTCTCCAGGGCGAACTGGGAGAAGGAACACCGATAGGCGGAAAACACCTCCTCGCCCGGAAGGGCCCTGGGTCTCGGCCCAGGGCCCATGTGTGTACCCCACGACTAGACTTGACGCTGCGTCAGTTCCGCTCGCGGAACGCGCACACCCCAGGCCCACGAGAGGAGAACCGCCATGAAAGCGCACCGCGGCACCAGATGGCTCCCGCTGCCCACCGCACTCCTGCTCGCCCTGCTCCCCACCAGCGCCTCCGCGTACCCCAACCCCGGCCGGGTGACGGGCGACACCGTCGTCCACGACCCGTCGATGGTCCGCGCCACCGACGGCACCTATCTGCTCTACTCCACCCACGGCGGCCTGGAGGCCCGCACCTCCACCGACCGGATCGCCTTCGGCCGCTCGGGCAGCGCCTTCACCACCCCGCCCTCCTGGTGGCGGACGTACTCCGCCGACAACGACCCCTGGGCACCGGACATCTCGTACCAGGGTGGCGCCTATCTGATGTACTACGCCGTCTCGTCCTTCGGCTCCAGCAACTCCGCGATCGGCCTCGCCACCTCCCCCAGCGGCAGGGCCGGTACCTGGACCGACCGCGGCATCGTGCACTCCACCACCGGCGGCAGCGACTACAACGCCATCGACCCCAACCTCTTCGTCGACAGCGACGGAAAGTGGTGGCTGTCATTCGGCTCGTGGTGGTCGGGGCTGAAGATGATCCGCCTGGACCCCGCCACCGGCAAGCAGTACGCGGGCGACAGGACGGTCTACGCCATCGCCTCCCGGCCGACCGGCACCAAGGCGATCGAGGGCCCGTCGGTCGTCAAGCGCAACGGCTACTACTACCTGTTCGCGTCGTACGACACCTGCTGCGCGGGTACCAGCTCCACGTACAAGATCAAGGTCGGCCGCGCCACCAGCCCCACCGGTCCGTACTACGACAAGAGCGGGGTGAACATGATGAACAACGGCGGCACCCCGGTCCTCGAGTCCCACGGCCGCTACATCGGCCCCGGCGGGCAGTCGGTGATGAGCGACGTCGACGGCGATCTGCTCGTCTACCACTACTACGACGGCCAGGACAACGGCACTCCGAAGCTGGGCGTCAACCTGCTGAGCTGGTCCGGCGGCTGGCCGGCCGCGTACTGACTGCCGGAGGGCCCACCGGTCGCCCAGGGCGTGTTTCGAAAGTAGCGCCGTCCGCCCGGAGGGCGGGGCAGGCGGGACTTTCGAAACACGCCCTAGGATCGGAGCATGTTGCTCGAACATCGTGGCAGGCGGCCCGTGGTTCCCGAATCGGCGTATGTCGCCCCCACCGCCGTCCTGTGCGGTGCCGTCGTCCTCGGCGAGCGGGCGCGGGTGCTGCACGGTGCCGTGCTCACCGCCGAGGACGGTGAGGTGCGCACCGGGGCGGATGTGGTGGTGATGGAGAACGCGCTGGTCCGCGCGCGGGCCGGGCATCCGGTGACGCTGGGCGACGCGGTGCTGATCGGGCCGCACGCCCATGTCAACGGGGCGAGGGTCGAGGACGAGGTCTTCGTGGCCACCGGCGCGTCGCTGTTTCCCGGGGCGGTCGCGGGGACGGGCGCCGAGCTGCGGATCAACAGCGTGCTCCAGGTGAACTCGCGGCTGGCGCCCGGCACGGTGCTCCCCATCGGCTGGATCGCCGCCGGGGACCCGGCCCGGCTGTTCTCCCCCGATCAGCACGCCGAACTGTGGGAGGTGCAGCGCGCTCTCGACTTTCCCGACACCGTCTACGGTGTCGAGCGCGGCACCTCGATGCGCACGATCATGTCCCGGCAGGCCGACTTCTACGGGGCCCACCGGGACGACCGCCCCCTGGACTGAGTCCCGAGCACAGGATGACCACCATGTGCTCGGGAAGCGTCATTTGACGCCGATGTGTGCTCCGGGGCCGAGCGGCAGGTCCAGGCCGTAGAAGATGCCGAGGATCGCCAGCCACACCACCAGGAACGGCACCACGAAGATGGCGAGCCGGGAGATGAGGGTCCCCAGGCGGGCCTCCGGTTCGTATTCGCGGACCATCGCCAGGACCAGGATGAGATACGGGTTCATCGGGGTGATGGCACCGGTCGCCGAGTCGCCGATGCGGAAGGCCGCCTGGCTGAGCGCCGGGCTCATGTCCATGAGCATGAAGGCCGGGATGAAGACGGGGCCGACCAGGGACCACAGGGCGGATCCGGAGAGGATCACCAGATTGAGGCAGGAGGCCAGCAGGACGAACGCGATGATCGCCCAGAAGCCGGTCACGCCGACGGCGTTGAACAGCGCGGCCGCCTTCACCGCGAGCAGCACTCCGAGGTTGGACCAGGTGAAGACCGCGATGACCTGGGCGGCGAAGAACATCATCACGATGTAGCCGGACATGTTCTTCACCGAGTCGGTCATGGCGGTGACCACGTCCTCGGTGCCGGTGAGCTGCTTGACCGTGAAGCCGTAGCTGAGCCCGGCGAGCAGGAAGGCGCCGAAGAGCACCGGGACGACACCGGTCAGCACCGGCGAGGGCACGAAGGCGCCGCCCTCCCCGCGCAGCGGGGCGCCCGGTGGCAGCCACAGCGCGAGGACCGCCGCCAGATACACACCGACGACCGCGCAGGTGACCGCGAGCCCCTTGCGCTGCACCGGGGTGAGCGTCAGGTCCTCCCCGGTGGCCTCGCCGTCGGGCGCCTGGTAGGTGCCCAGACGTGGTTCGAGGACGCGGCTGATGAGGAATCCGCCGAGCAGCCCCAGGGCGACGCTGCTGGCGGCGGTGAAGAAGTAGTTGATGAGCACATGGATATGGAGGCCCTCGGCGGCCGGGAGCACGGATGCCGCCTGCTGGGTGATGCCCACGTACAGGGCGTCCAGCGAGCCGATGGTGAACCCCGCCGCATAGCCCGCGGTGACACAGGCGAAGCCGCCGATGAGGCCCGCGACGGGATGGCGTCCGGCGCTCTTGAACACCAGGGCCGCCAGCGGTGGCAGCACGATGGCGCCGACATCGCTCATCATGTGCGCCTGGCTGGCGATGATCGCCACCGCGTACGGCAGTACCGCACGCGGCACCCGGGCCAGCGTGGCCCGCATCGCGGTCTCCAGCAGACCGGTCTTCTCCGCGAGCCCGACCACCATCATCAGCACCAGCACGGCGCCGATCGGCGGGAAGGTGGCGAAGTTGGGGATCAGGTTCTCCAGCAGCCAGCGCAGCCCCTCACCGGTGAGCAGCCCGCCGATGGACTTGGTGTCATCGGTGCCGGGGACGGTGACGGAGACACCGGCGAGAGCGAGGACGGTGGAGACGACGGCCAGCAGCGCGAAGAGCCCGGCGAACAGGACGATGGGGTTGGGCAGGGCGTTGCCGACGCGTTCGATGAAGGAGAGGACACGGTCGAGCCCGCCACGCCGCTCCTTGTCCGGCGAGGTGCCCCCGGGGGCGGGGAGCCCGGTCACCGCGGGCATCAGGGCCGCCCACCGGCTGGCGTGGCCGAGGGCAGGAGGCCCTTGGTGTCCTTGCGGACATGTCCGTCCTGCACGACGCACACCACGTTGGCGGGATCGCCGAGCACACCGATGTCCGCGAGCGGATCGCCCTCGCAGACGACGAGGTCGGCGACGCGGCCGGGGGCCAGCGTGCCGAGCCGGTCGGCGACGCCGAGGAGTTCGGCGGCGGTCCGGGTGCCGGCCACGATGGCGTCCATGGGGGCCATGCCCAGGTCCACGAGGTAGGAGAGCTCCATCAGGTTCTGTCCGTGCGGACAGACGGCGGCGTCGGTGCCGAGCGCGATCCTGGCCCCCTGCTCGATGGCGCGGGAGATGTTCTCCTTGGTGATGCCGGACCAGCGCACCTTCTTCTCGTAGTGATAGTGCTCCATCGTGGCCTTGTTGATGCCCGCGTAGACGGTGGAGAGGGTCGGAACGACGAAGACGTCACGCTCCCCCGCCATCTCCAGGGCCCGGTCGTCCAGGCCGTAGCCGTGCTCGATGCTGGTGACCCCGCCGCGGATGGCGTTGAGGATGCCCGCGTTGCCCTGGGCGTGGGCGGCCACCGGCTTGCCGCCGTGGCGCCGGCACTCGTCGACCACGGCGCGGATCTCCTCCTCCAGGAGCCCCTCGTCGTCCGGCTGGTCGTAGGGGCTGCCCATGCCACCGGTGGCGCAGATCTTGACCAGGTCGGCCCCCGCGCGCAGCACCTTGCGCACGGCCAGCCGCGCCTCGTCCTCGGTGTCGGCGAGCTCGGACATCTCGCCGCCGCTGAGGTCGGTGCCGTCGGGCAGGCGCACATCGGCGTGGCCACCGGTGTGGCTGATGATCCGTACGGCGGTGTGCAGCCGTGGGCCCTCGATCCGCCCGGTCTCGACGGCGGTGCGGTACCCGGTGGCCAGGCCGCCCAGGTCCCGGGCGGTGGTGATGCCCGCGTCGAGGGTCTGCCGCATGCGGGTGGCGGTGTCGAAGGTGACCAGGACCGGGTCGAGTTCACCGCGGCGGCCGGGCGGGGAGGCATGGGCGTACGCGAGGTGGGTGTGGCAGTCGAAGAAACCCGGCAGCACGGTGCGGCCGCCCGCGTCGATGACACGGCCGGTGAAGGTGTCGCCGGAGGCCGGGGGCGCGGTGGCCGCCGGGCCCGCGTAGGTGATGGTTCCTTCGTCGACGATGACGACGGCGTCCGCGATCGGGGCCGCCCCGGTACCGTCGATCAACGTGGCGTTCTCCACGCGCAGAGCGGTCCTGGTGGTCTCGGACGTGGTGGGTTCCGTCATGGGCTCGATCTCACTCCTCGTTGAGAGAACTGGTGGGGAGGAGTGTCGATCCATCGTGTGTTTCGGGTGTTATCATGCAGCATTCCATCGAGATTCACATGCGATACGCAGAAAAGCGCCGCCCATGCACACGCAGGATTTCGCCGCGCATGACCTGGACGAGTTGGATCGCGGCCTCATACACGCCTTGCAGATCCACCCCAGGGCCCCGTGGACTCTCGTGGGTGATGTTCTCGGGGTGAACCCGGTGACGGCCGCGCGACGCTGGCACCGGCTCCAGGAGGCGGGGCTGGCCTGGGTGACCGCCTACCCCCAGCTGTCGGACTCCCGGATCGTGGTGACCGGCATCGTCGAGGTGGACGCCGAGCCCGGGGTCGGCGAGGACGTGGCCGAGGCCCTGGCGGCCGAGCCCTCGGTGGCGAACGTCAAGCTCACGGCCGGAAGCCGGGATCTGGTGATCGCGCTGCAGGCTTCCGACCTGGGTGAGCTCTCCCAGCTCACCACCGTCCTCTTCCGGGGCGCGCCGGGGGTACGGGCGACACGTACGCATGTGGCGACGGCCCTGCCCTCCGAGGGCAGCCGGTGGCGGTTGCGCGCCCTGGATGCCACGCAGTGCGCCCGTCTCCAGGAGGCGCTCCCGCCGACCGAGCCGCTGCCCTCGGGGGCGACCGGCTGGGACCCCCTGGACATCCGGCTCCTGGAGCTGCTGAGTGCGGACGGCCGGATGGCGGTCAGCGATCTGGCGGAGCACGCCGACGCGCCACTCACCACGGTCCGCCGACGGCTGCGCTCGCTGCTCGGCTCACGGGTGTGTCTGCGCTGCGACCTGGCCCGGCCGCTGTCCGGATGGCCGCTGTCCGCGGTGTACTTCGCGTCCGTACCGGCCGAGTGTCTGGAGGAGACCAGCCGGGCGCTGGCCGGGGTGCGGGAGGTGCGGTCGTGTGCGATCACGGCGGGCCCGCACAACCTCGTGATCGACGTCTGGCTGCGCGCGTCCGGTGATGTGCACGCCTTCGAGGCGCATCTGTCGAGGCGGCTGCCGCGGCTGACCATCGAGGACCGCTCGGTGGTGCTGCGCACGGTCAAGCACATGGGCCGGCTGCTGGACCGCGACGGCCACAGCGTGGGCATCGTCCCGCTGCGCCCCTTCGCCGCTCCCGCTGCCGGGAGTGCCACCGCCACCTGAGGCGCGGGCACATGGTCCGGCGTCGCGGCCACTCCGTCCGAACCGGCCGACGGGCACACCGGACGTGAAGGCGCTGTCCACTGTTCGTGTGGGTGCCATCTGCCGGTACCCGCCGCCGGACACGCTGGGGCGCCATGGCACCTGTGCGCGCGATAGTCCAAGCCGTTCCGCTGGTGGCTACGGCCATCGTCATGCTCGACGCGGCCACCGACTTCTTCCCGGACGCCCCGCTGGTCGGCGTCATCACACCGGTGCGCCTCGCCGTACTGGCGGGGCTGGTCGCGACGGTGGTGACGGCCCCGCGGCTCGCCACGTTCCGCACCCGGCTGGACCTCGCCATCGCGGTGCTCCTGCTCAGTGCCATCGCCACCACCTACGTCGGCGGGCACCCGGACGCGCCGCTGCGTGCCCTGATGACCGCTCTCGCCACCTTCTATCTGCTGGTCGGGGTGCGGCGGTCGCAGCCCGAATCGTGGCGGGCGGTGGCGCTGCTCGCGCCGGCCTGCGTGGCGGCCGCGGCCACTTCGGCGTTCGCCCAGGTGACCAATGAGGTACCGACCGGCTTCTGCCGCACCGGGCTCTTCACCGACGTCGACTGCGACAGCGGCGGGGCCGGTTCGATGATCCGCGCCACGGGCACCTTCGCCAACCCCAACCTGCTCGCCGCGTTCCTGGTGTTGCTCACCCCGGTCGCCCTGCTGACGGCGGTGACGGTCGCCGAACGCACGGCACGGGTCGCCCTCGTGACCGTGGGCCTCCTCGCGTACGGCGCGGTGCTGACCACCTTCTCCCGGGCGGGCTGTGTCGCGGCCGCGGCGGGTCTGCTGGTGCTCGGTGGCGCGTACTGGCTCGCCCCCCGCCTCGGCCGGTGGGGGGCGCGGACACTGACGACCGTGGGGCTGGCCGGGCTGGCGGCGGTGACGGTGGCGCTGTGGGTGGTGTCGCGGGCCGGTGCCGCGCTCGGGGTACGGGGCCAGGCGTGGAAGGCGGCCGTGGACCTGGCCGTGGACCATCCGCTCGGGGTCGGGCTGGGGCGGGCCGGTGACGCCGTCTCCGCCGCCGTGCCCGGTGGCAGGACCTTCGTCCACGCGCACAACATGTGGCTGAACTGGCTGGCCGAAGCGGGCGTGGCCGGTCTGCTCGGCATCCTGCTGGTGACGGTGATCGCCGTCGCCTCGGCGGTCCGCGCCGCCCGGGAGAAGTCCGTGGCCGGTGTCGCCGGGCTGGCCGCCCTGACGGGGTTCTTCCTCGCGGCCACGGTGGACCACCCGGCCAACCTGGACCGGATCGCCATGCTCTTCTGGCTGGTCCTCGGCCTCGTCATGGCCGAGGTCCCGGGCGGGTGGCGGGAGTCCGGGACGCCCGCGCAGGCCACCGGCCGGTCGCGGCGCCGCGCGCGGCGCCGCTAGCGGGTGTCCGACG